>NZ_CAHJWD020000464.1:0-11226 GCF_903642095.1 Bathymodiolus brooksi thiotrophic gill symbiont
GCAATAGGCAATAATTTAATCATAAGAGAGCCAATTTCTATGTCTAATTTCTTAAGCCAACTGAGTGCCAACTCCGAAGGAATAACCGCTCCTTTTGAAAGAGCATCACGAAGCTCTTTTTGAATGACATCAGGAAATTCAGATAATGCTGAATTTAATGAAATATTTTTTGTTACCATAGGAAAGCCTCTATTTAATATAACTACTTATTAGGAATAACATTACTCAAACTTTTCATTGCTTCGGCATAAAATTTAACCCCTCTTTCAACTTTTTCTCGTCCACGAGACACACGCCATTTATTGGTATCGCGTAATGAATAAACGCAGCCACAATATTCTTGTTGGTAAAATTCTTCTTGTTTTGAGAGTTCCAACATCCTGGAAGAGCCACCTTGCTTACGCCAATTAAAATCCCAATAAGTAATACCGTCAAATACATCAGCAGCACGCCCGCCACAACCATTAATTTGATTCATATCTTTCCAACGAGAAATACCCAAAGTAGAGGAAATTAAATCAAAACCATGTGCCTTGGCATACTCTGCCGTAACCTCAAAACGCATATCAAAACAAGTGGTGCATCGTGCACCACGCTCTGGCTCATCTTCCTGCCCTTTAATTCTTGCAAACCATTCATCTTTGTTATAATCTGCATCAATAAACGGCATACCAAGTTTTTCAGCAAAGCGAATATTTTCCTCTTTACGCAATTCATATTCTTCTTGTGGGTGAATATTTGGGTTGTAAAAAAAGATAGTGGTGTCAATTTTTGACACTGCCAAAGCCTCCATAATCTCACCAGCACAAGGCGCACAACAAGAGTGCATAAGTAACTTGGTTTCACCATTTGGTGTTTGCAATTTAGGGCGTTCATAGCCCGACAAACTATAATCTATTTGAGACATACTTGCACCTTTTTTAACACTTCCCATGCTTCTCGTTTAAGCGTATCACTGGTCAAAATATCGCTCGGATGATGTATAACAAAATGATTATTTGCACCTAATACCAAGTCTTTACTCATTAATAACACCACTTTAGCGTCATGCTGTCCCAGTGTATCAGTTAAGTCATTAACCTCAATATCAACACATTTAATGTCTGATTTTTTTAGCCCAATAGCACCCAACATTTTAAATAAAAAATCTTGAATCTTACCAGTTTGACAAAAAGAGTGTGCATTTGGCGTTTCAATCACCAAACATTGCACGCATTTTTTTTGCACACTGGCTTCTATTGCCTCAGCACGCTCAGCGTATAAAAACGCTGGCACGCCAAATGCCTCTAAATAATTAGCACGCTCTAATTGATTCATATCTGTGGATGTGCCTTATCAACGGCTACTAAAATTTTATTCAAACCATGGATGTAAGCCTTAGCACTGGCAAGAATAATATCGGTATCTGCACCTTGTCCATTAACAATACGCCCCTCACTCTCAAGACGCACATTAACTTCACCCAGTGCATCTGTGCCTTGTGTTACATTTGA
Source organism: Bathymodiolus brooksi thiotrophic gill symbiont (assembly GCF_903642095.1). GTDB lineage: Bacteria > Pseudomonadota > Gammaproteobacteria > PS1 > Pseudothioglobaceae > Thiodubiliella. Next base: position 1,494 of record NZ_CAHJWD020000464.1, read on the forward strand.
TACCGAATATAGTTGCAAATTCATATCTACACCTACCAGTGAATTAATGGCACTAAAGGTAGCATCTACTGCACCTGATGTATTGGCGGTGGCTGACACTTCTTGACCGTCAATAACAAGCACAACCTGTGCTGAATTTTGTTTGTCTGTTTCACTGGAAACTTTAAGCGATACCAATTGAATACTTTCACATTCTTCGCTTTGAGATTCTGAAACCAATGCTTGTAGGTCTTCGTCAAAAATCTCATGCTTCTTGTCTGCCAATTCTTTAAAACTCTTAAAAGTAGCATTGAGCATATCATCATCCTCAAACTCAACACCAAGTTCTTGCATTTTAACTTTAAAGGCATTACGACCCGAATGTTTACCCATAACCAGTTTATTGGCATTCCAGCCAATATCTTCTGCCCGCATGATTTCGTAAGTCTCACGGTGTTTAAGCACACCATCTTGATGAATACCCGCTTCATGAGCAAAGGCATTAGCACCAACAATGGCTTTATTAGGTTGCACAATAAAACCCGTTACACTTGAAACCAAACGAGAAGCCGAGAGGATTTGCGTAGCGTCAATATTGGTATCACAATCAAAAATATCTTGACGAGTTCGCACTGCCATAACCACCTCTTCAAGCGAACTATTGCCTGCACGCTCGCCCAAGCCGTTAATGGTGCATTCAACTTGACGAGCACCATTTAGCACCGCTGATAGAGAATTAGCCACCGCTAGACCCAAATCATTATGGCAATGGGCTGAGAAAATTGCTTTATCAGAATTTGGAATGCGTTCAATCAAAGATTTAATAGTGGCACCAAATTGATGCGGCATATTGTAGCCCACAGTATCAGGAATATTGATAGTGGTCGCACCCGCATCAATTGTTGCCTCAATAATACGACAAAGGAAATCTTCATCACTACGCCCTGCATCTTCAGGTGAAAACTCAATATCATCCGTCCAATTTCTAGCGCGTTGAACTGCACGAACTGCCTGTTCCACCACTTGATCAGGTGTCATCTTAAGTTTCATTTGCATATGAATATTGCTGGTAGCAATAAAGGTATGAATGCGTGATGAATTGGCACCTTTTAGTGCCTCGCCAGCACGGTCAATGTCTTTGTCCAATGCTCTTGCGAGTGAACAAATAGTGGCATCTTTAATGGTATTAGCAACCGCTTGGACAGCCTCAAAGTCTCCTTGTGAGGCAATGGCAAAACCTGCTTCAATAACATCTACACGCATTTTTTCTAGCACTTTGGCGATGCGTATTTTTTCGTCTTTGGTCATTGACGCACCGGGTGATTGCTCACCGTCTCTTAGGGTTGTGTCAAAAATAATTAGTTTGTTGGACATTTCTCTCTCCTGTATTTCGTTGTGTTTTTTTTGCTTTGTTACTTTATAAGGGTGCTGGCCTTTCAGCCGAGCAAGATGATAGATTACCTTACGGTAATAATCGCAACAAAATCAGGAAAGTGTTTTGCTTGAATGGAAAAGTTTTAATTTGATGTCTCATGGAAAGGCATTATAAATTAAAGTTTGTTTGATTTTTTACTTTTTTTCTTGAAAGTGCGTTTTTTACGCACATCAATCGTTGTCATAATCAAACCAGACAAAGTGTAAACAAAGAAAAATATAAATAGAATGGCACTTGGCGACAAAGTAACAACAATAATAATTAAAATAGCAATCAATAATAATTTAAATGACGACCTGCCTTTAAGGTTAATCTCTTTAAAACTATAATAACGAATATTACTCACCATTAACACACCTGCCATTACCAAAATACCCCAACTCACCATAGCAAGATATTGATCATAATCCGTAACGCCAACAAGATCCTTAGCCCACACTAACCCTGCAATAAGTGCCGCAGCGGCTGGCGAAGGCAAACCCTGAAAATAACGCTTATCTTCAACACCAATTTGCGTATTAAAGCGTGCCAAACGCAATGCACCAGCAGCTGTATAAACAAATGCACCAATCCAACCAATCTGCCCCATCTCTGAAAGTTGCCAAAAATATATCAACAAAGCAGGTGCCACACCAAATGAAACCATATCTGCCATAGAATCATATTGCTCACCAAACGCACTTTGGGTATTGGTTAGTCGTGCCACACGCCCATCCAAACCATCCCACACCATTGCTACAAAAATAGCAATAGCCGCTTCTGCATATTGCCCTTTGGTGGCTAAAATAATGGAAAAGAACCCAGCAAACAATCCAAATGTTGTTAATAGATTAGGAAGTAAGTAAACGCCTCTTTTTATTTTTTTCTCTATCATAATCATCCATTGTAAACAAAAACGCCCAACTAAGTTGGGCGTTTAATGCTGTTTTTAATTTTTGCTTTGATCGATAATTTTATTCTTAGCAATCCACGGCATCATTGAACGCAATGATTCGCCAACTTGCTCAATTTGATGAGCCCGTTGCACTTCACGACGAGCAGGTAATTCGCCTACATTAGCCACAAATTCTTTGGCAAATGAGCCATCTTGAATTTCACTCAAGATTTTTTTCATTTCCAACTTGGTTTCAGCAGTGATAATACGAGGACCACGGGTTACATCACCATACTCAGCAGTGTTTGAGATTGAATAACGCATATTGGCAATACCACCTTCATACATCAAATCAACAATCAATTTAAGTTCGTGCAAACACTCAAAATATGCCATTTCAGGCTCGTAACCTGCCTCAACTAAAGTTTCAAAACCTGCTTGAACTAAAGCAGTTGTGCCACCACATAATACGGCTTGTTCGCCAAATAAATCGGTTTCTGTTTCTTCTCTAAAACTGGTTTCTAAAATACCTGTTCGACCCCCACCAATGGCTGATGCATAAGACAATGCAATATCTTTTGCAGTGCCAGATACATCTTGCTGCACAGCAATCAAATCAGGAATACCACCACCTTTGACAAACTCACTACGCACAGTATGACCCGGTGCTTTCGGGGCAATCATAATGACATTAAGGTCAGCTCTAGGTTTAATCATTTCAAAATGAATATTTAAACCGTGTGCAAATGCGAGTGTAGCACCCTGCTGAAGGTTTGGTTCGATATTTTCTGCATAAATTTTTGCCTGAAATTCATCTGGTGCCAGCACCATAACCAAATCTGCCCATGCGGTTGCATCTTCAACTGATTTTACATTCAAACCTGCTTCAGTCGCTTTTGCTGCTGAGGCTGAACCTGTTCTTAATGCAACCACAACATCTACACCCGAATCTTTTAAGTTATTTGCATGTGCATAACCTTGAGAGCCATAACCAACAATTGCTACTTTCATACCTTTAATAACGTTTAAATCTGTGTCTTTATCGTAATATCTGTTCATTTTTTATTCCTCTTTTTTTGTTTTAATTTTAATATTATTTTTTTCAATCAAACGCCCGTAACGCCTGTTCTAGAAACTTCTAAAATTTTATTCGCATCAATTGACGCTAAAAAATCACTCACTTTCTGGCTTTTTCCTGCCATTTCAACCGTATAAATATTCTCGCTCACATTCACTATCTTGCCAGCATACTCCTCAATGTGCTTGTCTATCTCAGCCTGAGAACTTGGATTAACATCAATTTTAACCAACACCAACTCTCGTTCAGTATGCTCAGCAGCGGTCAAGTTAGTTACCTGAACCACATCAATCAACTTATCCAGTTGCTTGATAATTTGCTCAATAATGTCATCATCACCCACACTAACAATCGTCATTCGTGATAAAGTTTCATCATTGGTGGGTGCTACTGTCAACGATTCAATGTTAAACCCGCGTGCGGAAAATAAGCCTGCTACCCTTGATAGTGCACCAGATTCATTTTCTAATTGTAACGAAATAATGTGTCTCATACTAGATTCAACCCCTCATCATTTGTGGATGCCATTTCATCACGCCCTGCTAATAACATTTCATGATGTCCTGCACCCGATGGAATCATTGGAAATACATTTTCCGTAGGGTCGGTCAAAATATCTAAAAATACAGTGCGGTCTTTTTGCTTAAATGCCTCAATTAAAGCAGGCTTTAAATCCACCTCTTTTTCAACTTTAATCCCTAAATGGCCATAACTTTCTGCCAATTTAACAAAATCTGGCAACGCATCCATATACGACATTGCATAGCGTTTGTCATAGAAAAACTCTTGCCACTGACGCACCATACCTAAATAGCCATTATTCAAATTGACAATTTTAACAGGGGTGTTATATTGCAACATAGTTGATAATTCTTGCAACATCATCTGAATGCTACCCTCTCCAGTTACACAAGCAACTTCCTTCTCGGGCATTGCTAACTTTGCCCCCATCGCCGCTGGCAAACCAAAGCCCATCGTGCCTAAGCCACCAGAGTTAATCCAGCGACGCGGCTTATCAAATGGATAATATTGTGCCGCCCACATTTGGTGCTGTCCAACATCACTGGTAACAATCGCTTCGCCTTTAGTCACTTCGTATAATGCTTCAATCACGCTTTGTGGCTTAATCACGCCCGCTTTGGTTTGATATGCCAAAGAATCAACTGCACGCCACTCTTTAATCTCTTGCCACCAAGCATCAATATTGCCCAATGTTTTGCCTTCTAATGCCTTCATTAACGCAGTTAAAGCATCATTTACCTGCCCGATAATAGCCACATCAACGCCCACTGTTTTACCCACTGAAGAGGGGTCAATATCAATATGAATAATTTTTGCATAAGGGCAAAATCTCTCTAAATTACCCGTAATACGGTCATCAAAACGAGCACCCACAGCAACAATACAATCTGAATCATGCATTGCCATATTGGCTTCGTAAGTTCCGTGCATACCCAACATGCCCAAAGATTGCTTATCAGTAGCAGGATACGCACCCAAACCCATCAAAGTTTGGGTAATTGGAAAATTGGTATAGCGAGTAAAGGCAATCAATTCTTTATCAGCATTGCCAATCACACTACCACCACCTGAGTAAATAATCGGTTTTTTTGCATGACAAAGTAATTCAACTGCTTTGGCAATTTGACCTGCTTCAACCTTTATTTCAGGCTGATATGAACGCATGTTAATTGTCTCAGGATAGCCACTAAATTCAATTTCAGCAATCGTAGCGTCTTTGGTAATATCAATCAACACAGGGCCAGGGCGACCCGTTGTAGCAATATGAAAGGCTTTTTTAACAACATTTGCCAAATCATTCACATCTGTCAACAAGAAATTATGCTTAACACACGAGCGTGTAATACCCACCGCATCCACTTCTTGAAAAGCATCGTTACCAATCACCGTAGAAGACACTTGACCCGAAATCACCACCATTGGAATAGAATCCATATGCGCCGTGGCAATACCCGTTACCGCATTAGTCAATCCCGGTCCGGAAGTAACAAGCGACACGCCACACTTGCCACTAACACGCGCATAACCATCTGCCGCATGCACAGCACCCTGCTCATGACGCACCAAAATATGATTAATGGCAGTGCAAGCATCCAGTGCATCGTAAATATGCAAGACAGCACCTCCCGGATATCCAAAGATATGATCCACGCCTTCCGATTGGAGGCAATTAACCAGTATTTGAGCGCCATTTAACTTCATTGCTTATTTGATTGAAAAAAACCCTAGGATTATACCTAAAATAAAGATATTGGTAATTTTTTTTACACTGCAATAAATTCAAAACTTTAAATGGAGAATGGGGGTTAGACGCTATGCATTCCCAAGCGGATCCCAAAAAACAAGGGGGATCAATATTACAAAGTATTTTGCCAATCTTCCGAATAAAATTTAATGGGAGAGTTTTTCCTCCCAAATGTCTCAAGTGACCAAGTTTCTGGCTTACCAAGAATGGCTGATAACAATTGATCATTAAGCAAATGTCCAGTTTTGTAACCTTCATAATGCCCAATCAAACTGCCACCAAGTAAATACAAATCACCTACAATGTCTAAAATTTTATGCTTTACAAACTCGTTTTCATAACGCATACCGTCTTCGTTAAGCACATCATCATCACTCAATGCAATGGCATTATCCATACTAGCACCCAAAGCAAGGTTTTTCTCTTGCAAGGTTTTCATATCTTTTACATAGCCAAAGGTTCTGGCTCTAGAAATCTCTTTAAGATAAGATTTTTGTGCAAAATCAATGCTGAGTTTTTGCCCACTTTCCTTAACTTTTTTGTGATTAAAATCAATCTCAAGGGTTACTTTAAAGCCCTCATAAGGCGACACTTGTGCCCAAGAATCGTTATTTTCTACACGCACCGTATCTTTAATAACAAAGAATGTTTTGGGTTTGTTTTGCTCTTTAATACCTGCAGATTGCACCAAGAAAACAAATGGTGCTGATGAGCCATCCATAATCGGCACTTCAAATGAGTCTAATTCCACTAATATATTGTCCACACCAAGTGCAGAAAATGCACTCATAAGATGCTCAACCGTTGAGATTTTTACCCCTTCATCTTCAATGCTAGTTGATAGCACCACTTCATTTACAAATGCATTATGTGCCTTGACCAATTTGCCACCAGCATCCATACGCCTGAAAACCACCCCATGATCTGTATCCGCTGGAATGAGCGTCATATTAATCATATTGCCACTGTGAATACCAATGCCACGCGCTTTAACAGATTTTTTTATTGTTCTTTGTTTGATCATATTTTTCACCATTAAAAAACCTTACATAAATATAAGTAGTTACTCAAAGACCTTTGCATATTTATACAAAGGTCTCTATTTATATCTGTGCAAAAGTTCCTATTTTTTTTAAAAACTGCCCATCATACTTTTAATTTTACCCGATATCCCACGCTTAGTTGATTGCTCTTCTTTGTAACCCAACTCTTCATCATTAAACAACAACAAACCCAAAGCACAAGCGTATTCTGGTGCTAGCAGGTCATCATCTGTAGAAATAAAATTAGGATCTAAACGAATAACCTCCCTATTTACATACCCTATTTTGGCTCTCTTCTTTAAGCAACTAAGCACCAAATCAGCACAACCTTTAATTTTGACACCACCGCCCACAAGAACAAAACTTTTTATTGAACGATACAAGTTTTTATCTTGCTTGCTTATCTTCTTCTTAATTAACAACAACAAGGATTGATAAGATGCCTCAATCACTTCAATTAACGACTCGTGAGACAAATAATATGTGTCCATATCATCAATTTGTCGAAAACGAATAAGTCCGTCATCCACCAGCGTTTTAACTTGTGCCTGCCCATAAGTTAATTTTAATCGCTCCGCCTCCTCAAAAGAGGTATCAAACGCATCCGCAATATCAGCAGTAATTTGTGCCGCACCCGCTTGAATCGTCGCACTATAAAAAACCCCCCCATTCTTAAAAACAGACAAATCCATTACCTCCGAACCCATATCAACCAAACAAACACCACTGTCTTTTTGTACTTGGGTCAAATAAGGCTCACTACTCGCCATTGAACTTACCACCATTTTGCGTGCCTTTAAATCACACAAATCAATACTTTTTTCAATACTTTTAACACGCTGCTTAGAGGCAACAACAATATGCATACTCGCCTCCAATGTATTCGCATCCTCACCAATTGGACTTTTAACCACAGCACCCTGCTCAGTTTCTAGATCTTTGTCCAATATATAATGATGTGTTATGCCACTAATGCGTTGCTCAGTTTCTCTAAATTTCTGTGCTTCAGCAAACTTAATAAGCCCTTCCACATCACTCTTTTTAACCCTACCACTACCCACATGCACATTATGAGTAGTATTAAACACCCTAAGATTCGGGTCTGAAATATTAACAACAACACTGTCAAATTCAGAATTACAACTTCTCCCAGCCTTATTAGCAACCTCTTCAATAACCGACACCACTTCTTCAATATCAACAATCTCACCTTTCTTAACCCCCATAGAGGCACCTTTAGCATAGCCAACAACTTCTAGTAATCCGTCATCCAGCCTATCTGCAATCAGCACCACAATCTTACTACTCCCAATATCCACACTGGCAATATAATTACTATCAGCCATCTATTCCACCCCCTCTACAAAATCCAACCATTTATACAAATGCGTCAATTCAACCGTCTTACCACTCAACAATTGCCTAAACTTCCTCGCATTCGGCTGCCCATGATACAGCCCCAAAATATGCCGAGTCATCGAACGAATCGGCACCCCTTGTGCCTGTTGATTTTTCATATAATCAATAAAACGCAACAACACCTGCTCACGCGACAACACCCCCAGCGTTTTTTGATAAATCACCGCATCCACCTCACTCAACAAATACGGCTGATGATACACCGCCCTACCCAACATCACCCCATCCACATTCGCCAAATGCCGCTGCACACTCTCCATCGTCACAATCCCCCCATTAATCCCAATCCCCAACGCTGGAAAATCCCGCTTAATCCGATACACCCGCTCATAATTCAACGGCGGCACAGTCCGATTCTCCTTAGGGCTCAACCCCTGTAACCACGCCTTCCTCGCATGAATAAAAAAATCATCACACCCCGCCCCCGCAACCGTCGCCACAAAATTAACCAATTCATCATAACTGTCCCTCTCATCCACCCCAATTCTCGACTTCACCGTTACCGGAATATCCACCACCTGCCTCATCGCATCCACACACCTCGCCACCACCTCTGGCGTCTGCATCAAACACGCCCCAAAACGCCCCGACTGCACCCTATCAGACGGACACCCCACATTAATATTCACCTCATCATACCCCCACACCTGTGCCACCCTCGCCGCCCTCGCCATCTCCTGCGGATCACTCCCTCCCAACTGCAACACCAACGGATGTTCCCCCACATCAAAATCCAACAACCGCCCCTTATCCCCATACAAAATCGCCTTAGCCGTTACCATCTCCGTCCACAACTGCACCTCCGACGACAACAACCGATGAAAATACCGACAATGCCTATCCGTCCAATCCATCATTGGCGCTACCGAAAATTTATGCATCACCTTTCACCCGATTAATCTTATCCGCATACTCTTGCAACAACGCTATCGGTTTAAAACCTTGTTCTTTTGCCCGTTTAATATTTCCAGAAAAGTCCCATTCCTCCATAACACCAAATTTAGTATCCGCTGACAGGTGTAAGATAAACTCTTCGGTCGCAGAACTTTGATAAAAAAATGACTTTTGAAAGCGAACTGCACTGCCAGCGGTCGACTGGAATGATTTGTTATGCAGCACTTTGTTTTCCATTAAATTTCTAATAATTTCGTTGGGTTGATTTTAAACTGCAACATATTCGCACTAGGTCTACCATTGTCTCCACCCTTTCGTTGCATTGTTATCTTTCCAATATTAATGCTTCCTTTAGGAGATATCTTTATCTCACCATTACCAAAAAAATTAAGCACTTCATTAATTGGTTTTAATACCCACTTAATTGGCTCTTTATCTTTAATAATTACCAGCATCCATTCAGCAGAAAATTTACCCCTACCTTTTAATATATCGTTGATTATTAAAGTTTGATTATTTTTCAAAAAACCAAATAATGCTTCTTGATCTTGTTGAGATAATTCATCAATAAACATTCTACGACTATCCCTGGTGTTTTGTCCGTAAGGTTCTAACTCACCAGTAAAATGCTTTAATATCCGCACCACATTACTTGGTATTTTCCACAATTCTTGATATGTTTCTACCCACCTTTTATCAATTTGATTAAAACCTGACTCATTTGATACTAATTTGACTTGTAAAT
>NZ_CAHJWD020000464.1:11326-14645 GCF_903642095.1 Bathymodiolus brooksi thiotrophic gill symbiont
CCGCATACTCTTGCAACAACGCTATCGGTTTAAAACCTTGTTCTTTTGCCCGTTTAATATTTCCAGAAAAGTCCCATCTCATTGACCCTTCTCTAGCCTCCAGCAAATCATCTAAGTGCTTTATCGCCTCCACCCGATACGCTGGATAATGCGCCAAACGATAAAACCACAAATCAATCAATAAATTTTTATCTTTATCGGCAAACTCAAATGCCTTATTTAAATACACCGTTGCTTGAGATTCCTTACCTTGAATTAGCAAACATTGTGCATAATTACCATTGGTATTTGCATGGTTAGAATCAAGTTCCAAGGCTTTCTTGTAATACTTTTTTGCTTGGTCATAATCTTTGTGAATATGAGTTAAAAAGCTTGCATAGTTGCCATTAACAGCAACATTATTTGGATCAAACTTTAAAGCACGCTTATAATGGATTTCTGCTTTATCATAGTCATTGTGAGTATAGTTTAAAAAGGCTGCATAGTTGCCATTAACAGCAACATTATTTGGATCAAACTTTAAAGCACACTTATAATGGATTTCTGCTTTATCATAGTCATTGCGAGTATAGTTTAAAAAGGCTGCATAGTTGCCATTAACATCAACATCATTTGGATCAAACTTTAAAGCACGCTTATAATGGATTTCTGCTTTATCATAGTCATTTCGAGTATAGTTTAAAAAGGTTGCATAGTTGCCATTAACAGTAACATTATTTGGATCAAACTTTAAAGCACACTTATAATGGATTTCTGCTTTATCATAGTCAGTGAGAATATCATGTAAAAAGAGTGCATAGTTTCCATGAAGTTCAGGACTTTTAGGGTGTACCTCTAATCCTGCTTTATATATTTCATCTTTTTTGTCAATATTTGCTTCACTTCTAACCTTTAATTCATAATCCCACCAATCAGGTAATTGCCCCTTTATTACCTCAATCTCATCAACCTCCAACTCGGTTTTAGCCAACTTTTCTAATTGTCCTTTATGTCTCTCTGCTACTTTAATAGCATTAATAACCAAGGGACTCTTTTCAATGTTTTCTTGGTTAATCAATGAATCAAGATTTAATTTACCCTTCAACATCAGCATAAAACGATCAAAATCTTTAATTTCCACAATAAAATCTTTATCCATCAGCTTGTTTTTAATCTCAGTTGACAACAATTTTTCATTTCGGTAGCACCAGTATATTGGCTTTCTATTCGCATTATTTTCTAAATAATTCATAATACTGGCATCGTTACCCCCATAACCAATGACAATTAAATGCGTATTTTCTAAAATAGGATTAAGCCTTTTCCGAAAACTTTCTGATAATTCTTCCGTGTCTTTTTTGGTGTTCTTAGGGCTTAACAAATAATCGTGATGCAATTTCACAATTGTTGGGCGAACAGAATGACTAACAGAAAGATAATGAGCCAAAGACTCATGCCCGATAACCAAAGGCTTAACACCTTTAAGTGAAAACAAAGCGTCTTCAGTCATAGTGTCAAAATTAGTTGTCAATACGAATTTATTTTTAGTTTCAGTGAGAATTTGCGCTAAAAACAAATACCCGACACTTGGCTCCGCCTTATTAATATATTTCTGCAATTCATCATCGCCATCGAGCCGATTGGCTTTAAAGCGTTGATCGAAAATTTGACTATAATATTTAGCAGGATGTTTCCTCCATTTTGAAATATCAATTTCTTTATTATTTTCACCAATCGTTTCCAACCATTTTTTACTCAATTCGCCAGCCGCAGGAATATCAGATGCAACAGAAGCACCCGCCCCTAAAAAAAATCCATATCGTGTATCACTATCTTCCGAAGCATCAAAAATAGCTTGAATTAATTCACTATCTGTCAGTTTTTTTGCCCCTCTTGTCATTTTGTAACTCCTAGATCCCATATTAAATATGGAAATTCATATTATTATTGATACCTTTAATTGCAAACTTTCCTTACAAAAAACAATAAATACAAACGATTAACCATCAAGAAATTGACTAATTAACGACAGGATTTTTTTAGAAATTAGCAGAGGTGATTAAATGACATAATTTTATATCAAATAAATATTATCAGAGACCTTTGCACAAATATGATTAGCAAGATTCAATTTTTAATCTATGAAAAGATTTTTATCGTTCCCACATAGCGTCAGAACGAGCGTAAAAATAACTTACCATTTTGGCATTAGTAAGTAGGGATGGATTTGTAACCCATCCTTAAATTTGCTATTGGGAAGGGTTACAAACCCTTCCCTACTTTTTAAATTAAAGGAGTTAGTGTTGCTTAATCTTTGATTTTGATAAAAAAAATAACTGATAGTTGTAAAGTTCGTTCTGCCGTCTATAAAACCCATTAAACCTACTTTTTTCTACACAATCTACCTTCCTATCCACAAAACCTACTCATAGCAGTTACATTTTTACCCAATTTAAACGAGGTTAAAATAACTTACCATTTTGGCATTAACAAGTAGGGATGGGTTTGTAACCCATCCTTAAATTTGCTATTGGGAAGGGTTACAAACCCTTCCCTACCTTGTGCTGTTATCTTTGTTTTTAGGTGAGTGAACTGGTAGTTTAACGCCTATTTTTTTAAAATTAACAAAACCTTGTATTTCTTCGCTATCATTCCACAGGTTGGATAAATCGTTGTCTGTCTTGTCCTTGTTGGGGTAAATAATTAGGCATTTGGCGATTGTTGTATTGTCTATTTTCAAGCATGTTCTAATTTTTTCATCTCTGGCGTAGCCTGAGAGTTGGCGAATGTCTTCAATTTGATGCTTGTATCCTTTGTTTTTTTTGTATTTTGGTTTGTATTTGGTGTCAACAATCATATCGTTTACTAAAAAATCAACTTTGCCGCCATAGCCTATTGCTTGATATTCAACTTCATTATTTTCCAATAGTAAGGCATAAACGAACTGCTCAAATAATAATGACATATCAATATAAAAAGGTGGGGTTTGTTGGGTGTTTTGGGTGTTTTTAAGATTGTAGGAAAAACGCTTTAAAATCATTTTTGCTAGCTTTAACCCTTGTGAATACTCTTTAAAAAAAGCGTTATTTTTAAAGGTTTTTAGCGTTCTAATATCCACATCATCGCTCACTAATTCAAATGGTGCTAAACAATATGACAATGTGTGTTTTAGGTTTGCCTCTGTTTTAATATGAGATTTGGCTAGATAGGATTGCACAAATTTCAATGCTTTTTTAAGTAAGCGATTTTCTAGGCAATCTAAACCAAATGTTTGATAATTACAGACAGTTTTATGATTTTGCCCTTTAAAAATATTGTGCTTTAATGTGTGGGATATATT
>NZ_CAHJWD020000465.1 GCF_903642095.1 Bathymodiolus brooksi thiotrophic gill symbiont
CCCAACCTACTACTAACAACATGACCAATGAATTGATGAAAGACACACAACAGTTACCTGTACAGGTATGTTAAAAAAAGATTGAATTTACACATTTTATAACAATATCCCCTCAATACAAAAAACGTAAGAGGGATCATATTAATATGAAAGGATCGTCTGTTAATGCAGTGTGAAAAACCGAAAATTCCATTCTCAATTTAAAGACTTTGGGTCTATGAAAATTTTGTTGAACGAAAACTTAAGTAAAAGGCAGTCGGGGTCATTAAGTTTTACCAATGTCCGTCCAAAAAATTTTTGTCAAAAATTTCACAGCTTCTACTGAGCAGAATGATTTTATATAATTACTTGCTAACAAGAAAGACAACTCTTGTAAAAAAGGAGATAACTCTGTAATTTGAAACGAGGGAATAACACACTAAAAAGACAACCAGTCTGTTGTATTCAGAAATTGCCAAGTAATTTTGCAGTTCAATGGTGCTGTTAGTAAGTATATCATTGAAGATTTATATGACTTGACCACAAATACGGATTTGTAAAACTTGAAAATTTAATGAGAAGGAAAAAAACATACACTTGCTCGCTAAGTAAATTTCTTAAAAATAGCTCATCATGATCTATAGTACCAGTACTTAATAAATATAATTTTATTTCCAGCTTGAAAATGTTGTTTTGGAGGAGGCTGTATTGGATGTCAAAGAAGTAAGACTGTTGGATCATGAAAGAATTTTATCTTGCAATCACACCTTTTTGCAACCTCATAAAGGGGGTAGAATAACATTGAGACATATAAAGTCATTGACCTAATGAAGTTTCTGGTACCTTTTGATGTTTTGAGAAGAAAGGGAATGTAGTTGTGTATCAGTTCGTATCACAAAATTTCCTGCTTTTTTACATTTTTACTGATAGGCTGGGTAGGCGTGTATGGAAAATAAATGTAACTTTTTAACCAATCAGAATTAAGTATTTCTCCTACATTTATATATACCCCTCTCAAGAAAGAATCTATTGCTTGACATGACTGTCCATCTGTCAAACCACTTACAAATACCAATAGCACTTCTGAATCTGATTCTGAGGATGAAAATCGAATAAGAGATGATGAAAAGTGCTGTGTATGCAAATTATTCACCCCAAAAGAAATCAGAGAGAGCCCATGTTTAATATTCACGAAATGGCTACAATGTGACCAATACAAACACTGGGTTCATTTGGTCTACTCAACTGAAAAACGTGTGATCAGGAAAAGAGATGTATTTTTATGCCCCTATTGCAAGAGTGATTAGTATTGAAATCATGCTATCTATATTAATATTTAATAAAATGATTAACTTCCAGTTTGTTTAAAAAAAAAACAATTTAAAAACAAGGACAAAATTAAAACACAAACATAGCAAAGATTAAAAACAAAGAAATGGTGCCATCACAAGATTATGTTTTACAAGATAACAAGAGGTGCTACGACAAAATTTTGAGTGACTGGAATTTCAGACCCCGTTCAAATGTATTCTGATAGGCTTGATGAACATGATTGATGGCTGAAATGTTCCTAACAAATTCATGACAAAATGTTGTAGTTACTATGGCGTCAATGAATCAGTACATTTCAATAATGTTTGAGAGATGTCAGTTCAAATCTCTCTGGAAACTAATGATCTGAGTACATATTAGGTTTGTCAACTACTAACAATTACAATACATATAGCTTCTATAGTACAAGGTAGTACATTTCAATAATGTTGAAAAGATGTCAGTTCAAATCTGACTGGAAGCTAATCTATGGGTTTATTTTAATATATGCTTGA
>NZ_CAHJWD020000466.1 GCF_903642095.1 Bathymodiolus brooksi thiotrophic gill symbiont
AAAAAAGAAAAGAAAAGAAAAATACATATAAGATGGATAGGACATGCACATTAATAATACACACATTTGTTTAAATAAGCATATGAAGTGAAAGGGTGACAATTTTTACAATGAACAATAAAATGACAGATCTAATATTTTGCAACAAGTAAAAGCATGGTACATTTATATTCTAGGTGTAAAACGTTTAGATTTTATTATAAAATCTTGAATTACAAGGAAATTACTTTCATTTTCACAATCTGGGAGGTTAGAATCGCCAAAGAGTAGATTATTGATATTCAAATGAGAAGACAGGTTAACAAATAAATCATTTCTTAACCTTTCATACAGAGAACATTTTAGTAAAAAATGCTCGGACGTTTCTACCAGTTTACAACTACAGTAGGGATTAGCTTCGATATTTTTCTTATAAAGATGATCCTTGAGCGCACTACTCTCAGTTCGAATTCTAGTATGTAGTATTTGACCAATTCTAGAACCTGCATAGAAGTAAGATGGGACAGGATTTATTGTGTTGTTCAAAAATATTTTCATGGAATTGACTGAAACATTACTTTTGATATTCGCTGGAAGTTCGTTCCAGAGTCGAACGGTTGAAGGTAAAAAGCTATTATTATAATAAGCTGTACGAGAATGTACATGAACTAGATTAGAATGGTTCCGGGTGCTATATTGATGAGTTTGTCCGAAGGAGGATGGAACTAAATTGGATAAATATTCGGGAACTGTTTTGTTAACCATTTTGTGAAATAATAAAATCTTATGTTTGTTTCTTCGTTCCTCTAAGGTTTCCCATCCACATTCTTGTAAAAGTATACGTATACTTGTCAATTTTGTAGCACCAGTTATTATACGTGCGGCTTCATAGTTAATGTGTTCTAGTTTTTCCTTTATATAATTTGGACAGTTATCCCAGACTACATCCGCATATTCTAGAATAGGGCGGACATAACTGAAGTACATATGCTCAAGCGATTTACGGTCTACTTTAAATTTCAACTTACGAATAATATTTAATCTAGAAGACGCCTTTGTTATAATTTCGTTAATATGTGTGGTCCAAGATCCATCATTAGAAAAAGTGAGACCAAGATGTTTATGTGTAGTTACATTTTTAATGGGAATATTATTAAAATAAAGTGGAGGATGGAATTGAGGCTCGACCTTTCGTGAAATAATCATCGATTCGGTCTTCTTGGGATTGAAATTAACCAACCATCTGTTTGACCAGTTTTGAACCTTTTGCAAGTCTGAATTTAAAGAAAGAGAAGTAATCAATGGGTTATCGACGATTGCATAAATACTGGTGTCATCTGCGAAAAGTTTGATAGGACAATTTACTTCGTCAACGATATCATTGATAAATATTAGAAATAATAAGGGGCCTAAGATGGACCCTTGTGGAACACCTGCATTGACAGTTTTCCAAGACGATTCTTTCCCATTTATAACGACTCTTTGTTTCCTATTGGTTAAATAGTCTTTAAACCATAAAAGCAAATTCCCAACAATTCCCC
>NZ_CAHJWD020000467.1 GCF_903642095.1 Bathymodiolus brooksi thiotrophic gill symbiont
CACTTAGTATTGAAAATGAAGACTTGAAAAAGAGACTAGAAGTAGGTACAGCCCAAATAACATCAATCAAAAAAGAATTTTCAGAAACAGTACAAGTTGCTAAGCAAGCAAATATGAGCAGCAACTACAACGAGCAGTACTCTAGGAAAAACAATATCAAAGTGTTCAACTTTCCTAGGAGAGAGAAGCAAAACCTACGTCAGGATTTTATTAATTTGGTCAAACGAGATCTGAATGTAACCTTAGAAGAAAGGGATGTAGTAGCAATACATAGGCTACCAGCAGAACATGAGCCGAGCCCTTTAATTGTGCGCTTGTTCAGTAGTGATGTAAAAAGGAGTGTAATGCGGGTAAGGAAGGAACTGAAAGGAAGAGTGAAATTTGTGGATGACGTCACACAAAGGAACATGGAGCTTATCAAAAGACTAGAACGAAGTCAGCGTTTCGACCAGGTGTGGTACTTTAATTGTGGCATTTATGGTAGAACAGAGAATGGATTACAGACGAAGTTTCAGATGTATGATGACATTAACTTTAAACTCAGACAACGGCCTTCACAACGTCCTGGGTGGTAACTTTAAATTTTTGATGTTGAAAAATATTTAGACAACTGAAAAGATCTGTCTTTATTGTATTAAATATTTAATATCATAAATATATTTATGCTTCAAGTATAAAAAAACAATAATGTTATACAATTGATTGAAAATTTTACTGCAGATTTTGCAAAAATTGTACCAGTTTACAACAGGTATATTATGACACTTGTCATCTTAGTTCTAAATACATGTTTTTATCTATCATTTTTTCAGTTATTTTCAAAAGAATATTTTGAAAAATTCATTTACATTTACAATAGTTCTATTCTTATTTGCTTGATGAATATGTATTGTCAGAGTTTTGTATATATCTACTTATTTAGAAGAATTATATTCCCCTTGAAATGGGTTCCATAAAATTTCTAACAGTTAACTGTCAAGGCCTTGGTAATATTGAAAAAAGAAAAGATGTGTTTCATTTTCTAAAATCCAAAAATTATAACATTTATTGCTTACAGGACACACATTTTACTTCTGAAATAGAGTCTAGTATTAGATCTATGTGGGGATTTGATTGTTTCTTTTCATCTTTTTCTTCAAATTCCAGGGGGGTATCAATTCTGTTTAATAACAATTTTGAATATGAAGTCCTGAAAGAGAAAAGGGATCTGAATGGTAATTATTTAGCATTAGATGTTGTAATTGATAAACAGAAACTTACACTTCTGTCACTTTATGGACCCAATATGGACAATCCTGATTTTTATGATCAGATTATGAATATCATTGAAGATTTTGGAAATGAACGTTATTTACTTTGTGGTGATTTTAATTTGGTACTTTGCCCACATATTGATTGTTACAACTATTTACATGTTAATAACCCCAATGCTAGAGATAAACTTATTGAAATAGTAGATCAATGCTCCCTAGTGGACCCCTTTAGAGAACTTTTTCCAGATTTACAACGATATACTTGGAGAAAAAAGACACCTTTTAAACAAGCTCGACTTGATTTTTTTCTTTTTCCTGATAGTATGTTGACAAATTTAGTAAACTGTAAAATTGAACCAAGTTATCGTTCAGATCACTCCATGGTAATTTTAGAATTAGAGTTTATACCTTTTATGCGTGGTAAAGGACTATGGAAGTTCAACAATTCATTACTTTATGATTTGGAATATAGTAATATTGTAAAAAAAAAGATTTTAGAGGTTAAAAAACAGTATGGTGCCTTGGTTTATAACTTTGAGAATATACATGAAATTTCTAACGATGATCTTCATTTCACTATTAATAGTCAATTGTTTCTAGAAACACTGTTGATGGAAATTAGAGGCAAAACTATTTCTTATTCAAGCTACAAGAGAAAAGAAAGAGACAAAATAGAAAGAGATTTATTGAAAGATATTGACACTTTAGAATGTAATGTAAACCAAGCCTCCATACAACTTTTAGAGAATAAGAAGCAAGATTTAGAAAATATAAGAAAAGAAAAAATAAAGGGTAAAATAATACGTTCTAGAGTGCAGTGGATTGAAGAGGGGGAAAAACCTACAAAATATTTTTGTGGGCTAGAATCAAAAAATTTTACTAGTAAAATAATTCCCAAAATAGAAAGGGATGATGGCAAAACTATAACTAAACAATTTGATATCTTGAAAGAAACAAAGGTATTTTATGAAGAACTATATAAATTTAGAGAAGGAAATGGGTGTAAAGTGAGTGATTTAGAAAGAGATTTAAAAGACTTAAACTTTAATAAATTGTCTTTAGATGAACAATTAAGTTTAGAAGGGGAAATAAATGTAAATGAAGCAAGTAAGGTTTTACAAAAAATGAATAATAATAAATCACCCGGGTCGGACGGTTTTTCAACAGAATTTTTCAAATTTTTCTGGATAGATTTGAAGTCATTTGTTGTAAATTCTATAAATTTTGGGTCACTTTTAGGTGAGCTATCAGTAACTCAAAAACAGGGAATCATTACATGTTTACCAAAAGATAACAAACCAAGACACTTTCTCAAAAATTGGAGACCAATATCACTACTGAATACTGTATACAAAATTGGTTCTGGTGTTATTGCTAGTAGATTGAAGAGAGTTCTGGAAAAGTTGATTGATTTAGATCAAACAGGTTTTATTAGTGGAAGATACATTGGAGATAACATTAGATTAATCTATGATATGCTACAATTTACAGAAGAAAACGACATACCTGGTTTGTTACTTTTGATAGACTTTGAAAAGGCATTTGATTCTATATCTTGGGACTTTCTTTTATCTGTATTAAAATTTTTCAACTTTGGGGAATCTATTATAAACTGGGTTAAAGTATTTTATAATAATATATCATCAGCAGTCATTCAGGGTGGTAATCTTTCAGAATTTTTTCAAATAGGCCGTGGTTGTAGACAAGGTGATCCGTTATCGCCATATCTTTTTATTTTATGTGCAGAAATTTTAGCCATTAAGATACGGGGTAATACAAATATTGGTGGTATAAATGTGACAAGGATTGAACATAAGTTATCACAGTTTGCAGATGACACATCATTAATTTTAGATGGCAGTGAAAAGTCTCTAAATGAAGCTTTACTTGAATTAGATTGGTATGCAAAACTCTCTGGGCTAAACATTAATTTTACCAAGACACAAGTAGTATGGATTGGGAGTAAAAAATACAGTAATGACACTTTAGGTCAACACAGAAACTTATCCTGGGGTAAAACATCCTTCAAGCTATTGGGTATTAATTTTGATGTTGATTTGGATAAAATTGTAAATATTAATTATAATGAGAGAATTTTGCAAATAAAAAAACTAATTAAGATATGGTCAAAAAGGAATCTTACTGTCATTGGAAAGATTACTGTTGTGAAAACTCTGATTTTACCTGTCTTAAATCACCTAATCATTACATTGCCTAATCCTACTCAAGACATCTTAAAGAAGGTGAACGAGCTTATTTTTACCTTTATATGGAGTTCACCTGTGCACAGAGTTAAAAAGGAATTGTTACAAAAAGACTTCTGTGAAGGAGGATTAAAAATGATTAATCTAAATTTATTTATTTTAGCCCTAAAAACAACCTGGGTAAGAAAGCTATTTCGAACTGAAGGTAAATGGGATAATATCTTATTTTCGACAATAAATCAGGAAAAATTATTCAATTTTGGTAATGGTTATATTTCTTACATAAAAGAAAATGTTGTAAAAAATAAATTTTGGAAAGATGTGTTCCATGCTTGGAACACCTTTATTGATAAAGAAGAAAACTTTACATGGGAATATTTTTTGTCTTCTCCACTGTGGATGAACAAAACTATAAAAATAGAAAACAAACCAGTATTCTATGAAGACTGGTTCAGAAAAGGTATTTGTTTTGTTAATGATATTATGTCAGAAGATGGAAAATTTCTCTCCATTGATCAATTAGAGGAAAAATTTAACATTTCAAAAAATATTATGAAATTTAATAGTATAATTTCAGCTGTAAAACATGCTGGAAAACAAAATGTGTATAATAGTTATAAGCTACTTACCCCATTTATTCCTTCGTTTGTTAAGACCATTTTGAAGAGTAAAAGGGGAACTAAAGATATGTATTTGTTACTAATAAGGAATAACATAGTGTCAAATGGTCAGAAAAAGTGGGAGGAAATTTTAGCCTTAGGTTTAGATGAAACGAAATGGAGAGAAATATTCAAACTACCTTTTATAGTCACACAAAATACCAAACTACAATGGTTACAGTACAGAATTAACCAACGTATCCTAGGAACAAATAAATTGCTGTATAAAATTAAAGTAAAAGACAATGCCTTTTGTACTTTTTGTCAGGAAGATGAGGAAACTATAGAACATTTATTTTGGAACTGTGAGATTGTACAAGCTTTTATTGATGAAATTGATTCTTGGTTATTGTCAAATGGTGTTAGTATTCCATTTACTATGCAATTTTTTCTTTTTGGTGATACTTCAAAATCGTCTCGAGGAGATGCTAT
>NZ_CAHJWD020000468.1 GCF_903642095.1 Bathymodiolus brooksi thiotrophic gill symbiont
CTGGAAATCCGAGCCACTTTACTAAATACTGTACTCGGCCTTGGTTTTCATAGTTTTCGGAACGCTTTCCAATATTTCCTCTTCTATCGCGTCCTTTGTCTCCGTTTCGATCACTGCGGGTGGTGATGTCGACACTTTAGATACCACGGGTCTGGGCCTGTAATCGTCGTGGACGTTCAAATATCGAGTGAGCGATTGGTCGTATAGCTTGAGACGCTCGTCTGTCGACAGGTCTTCTCTTTCTAGTATGGATTCCATCTTTTTATCCAAGGTGTCCATGACTTTCACACGTTGTTCCACTGGAGGTTTTGGGCGCCCTTGAGTCTGGTGGTATCTATTCATTAAGGTTAGTTCCTTCATTGAAACAAAGTAGAGAGCAACGGTGCTACTACAGAGGCAATCGGTGCTAGTAGGGATCCCAAAAATCCACCTTTCTGTAAGATCGCTTTCTTCTTTTTGAGAGAGACCGACTTTTTCGTCAGTGCTCTCAATCCGGCCTTATTTCTCGCGAGTTTTTCCTTCTGCGGTTTAGTTAACGGGACGTTTCCTCTTAAAATGTTATCGGCACACTCACACAGACAGTCGACGAGACTGCGATCGGCTTTGGTGATGAGGTGTTTACGAATACACGGTCTTGCTTTTTGTAAATACACTAACTCGTTGGCGTGTTTCTTTAAGCGCTGAGAGACCATGTTACTGCTTCCGCATCTCTCGTAAAACTGAATTAATCTTGGATAGACTGGGATATATAACTAAATATCGGCGTACGCTTTCTGTTCCTCACCGGGAAAGATATGACTTCTTAGTCTCAAGATGTCCGGTGTCTCTTGTTTCATATCGATGACTAAATAGCCGTGGGGTCGAGCAGTGGCTGCTGTGTAGGCTTCCAAAAAGTATTTCGTCCTTTGGGGATACATTTGATGCGCCAAGGCCATGATCTGCGATACGTCTCTCGGGTTTTTGAAGACGACCATGTAATGGGCATTGAGACTTATGGTTCTATGGTGTTTTCCTCGATGAAACAGATTCTGAACGATGTACATGACACTGATGTTTCTGTGGTGACTCTTCTTCGTAAACAGAGAAGCTACTCTTTGATCCGTTTCGTCCATGAGATCGTCTAGGATGATTAAATGTTTTTCTCTGGGGTCGAGGGTGTCCAAGTCCGGCAATCCTTGGTGAAAGTCCACCCCATCTACGGTTCCGTATAAAGTCTGGTATTCTCCATAACACCACAAGATGCGATCTGGTATTGGGGTCATCATGTGTTTGATATTGTGTACGAATCTCCTGACAAAGACGGATTTTCCACTTCCGGTTGGTCCCGAGATTACACTGGTAAATGGATGGACCCACGGCATGAAATGATCGGGATCGTATCCGTCTGGAACGTAAAATGTGTAAGGATTGTTGGTTTTCAAAATATAATAGGGTTCTTCTTCATTACACTGTGAGTATGGCTGCT
>NZ_CAHJWD020000469.1 GCF_903642095.1 Bathymodiolus brooksi thiotrophic gill symbiont
GAAGATTTGTTTCTGTTGAAACGTAGACAAGAGTCAGAAACAGAAAAAGCATGAATCTCACTTCTCCTTCTGCCAGAAGCTAAGGCAAGCAAGAAACAGCACTTGTAGTAGAGAAAACGTAAATCTACTTCCTCTGCTGGTTCAAAAGGGGGAGAGTTTAGGGCAGCTAAGACTAACCCTAAATTCCACTGAGGAACCAACTTATTCTGTTTAGGTCTCTCCAGACTAAAACTTCTAACCAGTAAAGAAATGTATTCATTTTGCCCAAAATCAGGTCCACCAAGTAAAGATATAGTTCTGCCAATAGCTGATCTGTACCCCTTAATAGTAGAGGGTACTAACCGTTTAATCTCAAAAAGGTAAACTAGAAAATCAGCTAGCTGTTGAACAGTGACTCGGACTGGATCAATATCCCGTCCACTACACCAATCACAGAAGATTGCCCACTTGGCTTCATACACGATCCCTGTAGACTGTCTGACAGACTTAGAGATGTGCGAGGTTGCTCCTTCAGAAAAGCCTTTCTGACGGAGTCCCTCCCTGAGAGTAGCCAAGCGTGAAGATGAAGAGACTCTGGCCTTGGATGTACCACTTTTCCCTTGAACTGAGACAGAAGATCTCGTCTGAAAGGAAGTTTCAGAGGCCTGGCACAAGACAGAAGCAGAAGTTCTGGAAACCATGCTTGTCTTGGCCAGGCTGGTGCAATAAGAATGATCTTGCAATCTGATTGCTTGATCTTGAGAAGCACTTGAAGAAGAAAGCGGAACGGAGGAAAGGCATAAGCGAACATTCCGTCCCAAGAGAGAGACATGGCGTCTACTGCGAAGGACAGAGGGTCTGGAACTGGAGATACAAAGGTTTCCAGTTTGTGATTCAGACTGGTAGCAAAGAGATCTACATGAGGACGATCCCACCGCAGAACAACTGAGTCGAACACTACTTGCCGTAGTTCCCATTCTGTGTTGACTGGATTGTGGAAGCGAGACAGACAATCTGCCAGTACATTGAAGGTCCCTGGAATATGCCTGACTACCAGATGAATGTGCGATAGAAGACAAAGAAGAAGAATTTCTTTGCAAAGAAGAAAGAGAGCATGACAGCGAGTTCCTCCTTGATTCTGCAAGTAGGCCACTACTGTTGTATTGTCCGTCGCTAGCACTACTGCTTTCGAAACTAGAAGAGTCTTGAAATGTTGTAACGCTAATAGGACAGCTCTCATCTCTAGCAAATTGATGTGTTCTTGTTGCTGAACAAGAGACCACACTCCCGACACAGACTTTCCCTCTAGAAAAGCTCCCCATCCTTGAAGACTGGAATCTGTATACAGAGTTAGAGAAGGAACTGGGTGAAGCAAAGCTACACCTGTCAAAACATTTTCCCTGTGAGTCCACCAATCTAGGTGAGGTAGTAAGACAGGAAGAATAGGTACTAGAGCCTCCCAAACTTGAGAAGCGGAGTCCCAATGTTCCTGAAGAAAGAACTGGAGAGGTCGAATGTGAAGGCGACCTAGAGGAACCACATCGGCTAGAGAATTCAGAAAGCCCAGTAGTTGAGAGAATTGTCGAGCCGTGACTGAAGGAC
>NZ_CAHJWD020000470.1 GCF_903642095.1 Bathymodiolus brooksi thiotrophic gill symbiont
TTATTCTCAAAGGAAACAGCAATACACACACTAATTATTTTATTGCATCTCAGGCGAACCATTCAATCCTAGAGAAAGCCATTGAGATTATTTTAGCAAATATTAATAGTAATAAAGTTGTCGGTGTTTTTTCATTGACTGGACCCGTTCCTTTTAGTGATGCGATTAAACAAAGCAAACTTTCAGTTAATGACAAGTCATATCGTTATGTTTGCATTCAGGGTGATTTTACTAATGAGTATTTTCAGTATATTGACAAACCTAAAGGAAAATGGACACACAAAAAACCCAGTGAAATTTTAAAATGAGAGTGGTCTTTCTTGACCGTGATGGTGTAATTAACCAAGAGGTTGGTTATTTGTATAAAATTGAAGATTTTGTGTTTATTGATGGTGTATTTTCTGCTTGTCAAATGTTTCAAAAATTAGGCTTTAAAATCATTGTTATTACTAATCAATCAGGTATTGCCAGAGGGTATTACAATAGAAGTGATTTTGACAAACTTAATGCTTGGATGGTGAATGAGTTTAAGCAAAATAAAGTTGATATTTTAGATGTATTTTATTGTCCACATTCGCCAGAAGATGAATGTCATTGCCGAAAACCTAAGGCGGGTATGTTTACGGATGCACAGAAAAAATATCCTATTGATGCACTTAATTCTTGGATGATTGGTGACAAAGAAAATGACATTACTGCGGCAAAGGTAGCAGGAATAAAAAATACAGTTTTAGTTAGAAGTGGTCATAAAATCGATGAAAAAGATTCAAATGCTCGATTTATTCTTGATTCGATTGAACAAGTTGTATCAGTAATTCTTTAGTTTTTAATACAATTTCAGAAACCTTAATATCCTGAATTGAAAAATCATTTTTATCAATCTTATTTGGATTGACCGATGAGTTTGAAGCAATCACATGGTTAATATTCGTTAGATAAGTATTGCGATAACTGGGCGTGGATCCAAACAGAGTAATAGAGGGAATATTAAGCGCCCATGCCATGTGTACTGGGCCCGTATCGCCACCAATCACCATATCCATTTGTCCGATGATTGCCTTTAATTCATCCAATGATACCTTGTCAATAAGAGCTACTTTTGGGGCAATATTTTGTATTTTTTCAGCCATCAACCTTTCTTTTTCATTGCCCCATAAGAGGGTAATATTAGCATCTAACGCCTGAGCCAATTGCCCAAATTTTTCAACTGGATAAATCTTAGATGCAAATGAAGCACCCGGTACAAAAGCAATATTTGCCTTGCCGTTTTGTAAAAAGTAAGGCTTAATCTTACTGTTAAAATGCAAAAATGGCTGTTTGTTTAAAATATTATCATGCGAAATAGGCACCGCTAAAGCACTAGAAATGAGAAATGCATTGCGCTTAATTACATTTTCAGAATATTTTATATAACAAGTGTCAGAATAAAAAAACGCCGCAAAACCCTCACGCAAAGTAGCTTTGTCAAAGCCAAAAGTTTTATCTGATGGAATAATTTTAGCAACAACAGCCGATTTTATCAGCCCTTGCATATCAATCACAATATCGTATTTTTTAAGTTTTTTAAGTTTTTTTAAGGTCTGGAACAGTAATTTAAAAGACTTGTCTAGTTTTGCTCTTTTGATGCTTACCGTGTGAATTTTATTAATATCAGGATTGCTAATCAAAACATCTTTAAAACCCTCTTCCACCACCCAATCAATAGTCGAATTTGGTAAATGCCGCTTAATAAACTGCACTACTACCATAGCATGAACAATATCCCCCAAAGCAGAAAGTTTAACAATAGCAATTCTTGAATATTTTAGATTTGAAAGCGTATCATTCATAAAACAGTAAGTTTATCGGTATAATTTCAGGGCATTATACATATGTTAATAAATCCATTATGAGTAGTAAATTATTGACAACTAAAATCATAAAATATTCGTGTTAGCCAATATATCGCGTATTGCAAGCGGGCAATTTATTGCACAATTGATGTTATTAGTTTCACTGCCTTTTATCACACGATATTACAATCCAGAAGAATTTGGTGTTTTTGCTGTATTTAGTGCTATT
>NZ_CAHJWD020000471.1 GCF_903642095.1 Bathymodiolus brooksi thiotrophic gill symbiont
AGATAACTTGCCATTATCTCCCTTAGAAATTAACTAATGCTTATATAGACGTTTTCAGAAATCGGTGATTACCTAGTTATCGTTCGTGGACGCTAGGTGGTGTTACTATCGTCCGCCATTACGAAAGTGTAACAATCGGTTGTTTACACTAGTTACGATTAATCAGTATTCATAATTGGATTAGATAAACACGCTTCAGTTAATATTTTATGGCTTATTCCCGTGATTTTGGCCGAATATTTCGAAATATGGATTATTGAATTGAACTTAAACGGTTATTGTTTAAATTGTTCAGAATCACAAAGTTCAGGACCAGGTCGGACAAATCTATACGGTCATCAATATTATCAAAATTAAAGAATTAGCTAGTCATTTTGCCAGATGTGGGCTAACAGATCGATCTGTAGCTATTCAGATTTTAACCTTGCTTATGTGGCAGAATTTCAATACAAAACGGGGTACGCAACAACAAAAAACGGTCGGTATGGAAACCCTCAACACACATTTTTTACTAACGGTATATATTTTGTACAAAAGAACTAAGTTCCCTTCGAATATTGTCTTCACTTCACAAAGTCGCATATTTTTATGATGTAGGGAGCACTTATGCAATTGACCAAAAAATCAATCATTTGCACAATGATAGAGTAGCAAATATGTGGAGGAATAATGTTCCTTCCGTATGCGGTAGAGGATAACATAGAAAGGAAAAAAAACTGAGTTAAATGTTGTCTTAAATGAAAGTTTAAATAATATAAACAAAGGAAACGGGAACAAAGTGAGCAGTGTAGGAATTATTGTTTTTCATGTAGAAGCCGCATAAAATAATTAACAATTTACAAAGAGGTATCACATTTCTGTAGATAAATCTTGAAATAAATCTTGATTCTGTAAGAAGTAAAAATGAACGACATGATGTCCTGCAACAAAATTCGGCGATTTTTTTTTCTTTTAGTTTTTTGTCATTATAATTCAGTTATATATATTTTTATCATTTTTAACCCTTTGTGGGAAGGGGGTAGAGTTTAACTGTCATATTGCAAATCAAATACATTTAAGAATCAACCCAATACATAATTAAATTTTTGTGTTTTAGTGATGTCTTTGCTATAACTTGTTATGCAATACACAGTTAACTATCAGTTATAATGATAGTTATCTTTCTACAATATGAATTTAACACCTTTGTTGCAAAATGACACGACTGTCTATTCCCCTAAGTGCCAAACCCAGGAAGCATCGCATCGCTGTTGACACGGTCGAACTTCAGCAGACTACAAGTCTAGAAAGCCATACCTGTTAACCCTCCCCCTTTTTGCGGGAGTCTCCCGCGTAAGAGCCTTATCTCCCGCATGGACTGGGTCTCATGTGCGGGAGACATTAATCTCCCGCACACACCTTTTCCTCCCGCACGATATCCCCCCAACAAAAAAATCAAGTACAATA
>NZ_CAHJWD020000472.1 GCF_903642095.1 Bathymodiolus brooksi thiotrophic gill symbiont
ACTCACTTGACATTAAAGAATAATCAATCAATATAGCTGAAATACTGCTCACTTGACATTAGACAACAATCAATCAATATAGCTGAAATACTGCTAAAGTAGGCGTTAAACACCAATCAATATATCAAATACTGACTGCCTTCAACAAGTTGAAATTATGTCAGACGTTGCACATGACAATTGAAAAGGGTTAAAAACTATTTACAGGTTTCATACATTAGTAATTGATATACGAGACTGAAAGCTGTGTGCTGTGGCAGCCTGTTCCAGTCAGAAATCTTAGAAGGAAAACGATTCTCGTCTTTGTCGAGTTTTTACCAGGAGTGCATGTTTCTGCGATTATCTCAAGGGTGGCTCAAGTCTGTCTTTCTTTAGAAATACACACCAAGCCATATTTTCGTTTGCTATTTTCTATATTAATCACCAAAAAAGTCAAGCATCTAAGAACCTTCTTTAATACTGAACTAGCAAGTTGATCTTGAAATTAAATTGCAACATAAATTTAATGTACGTTTTGTCGATATTGGTTGAATTGTTGACCATTAGTTAATTAAACTTAATTTAATTTCAATTGCAGATACATATTTCACAACTCGCTCGACAGGAAATAAATGAATGTTTCTGAAAATGCTACTCTCCTTGTGTAGGTTAGGGTTATAGTGTTTAACGCCACTTTCAACAGTATTTCAGTTATATCGTGACGGTCAGTTTTATTGGTGGAGGAAACCGGAGTACCCAGAGAAAACCACCGACCTGCCATAAGTCACCGACAAATTTGATCACATAATGTTGTATCGAGTGCATCCCACATCAGCAGCGTGATTCGAACTCACAACGTTAGTGGTGATAGGCACCGATTGCATAGGATAATTATATATTTAACTACCATTCGATCACGACCCCTCTCCTTACTGCTGGGCAAGTTTGTAAAGGTTGTTGGTGTCCTGTTGTAAGGCAAATACAGTGGAACCTGTCTAAACCGAACCTCCTTAGGACCAACTTATTTGTTCAAAACAGACAGGTGTTTGGTTTATGAATGATAAATTTAGGTGTCAAACCAGTAATTCAACCAATCAGAGCTAAGAACATATACAGAAGTAGTCCCTTTTAAAGAAAAAAGTTCCTTTCACTTTGTTGTACTGTGACAAATACTGAATGGAATGGAATAATTGAATCGATAATTGAAGTTAAATGTATAAGGATTATTTTGAGCCCAAATTTGATTGATTTAGTTGTATTTTAATATGGATATGGAGGATTTGATGCATGACCTATAAATAGGGAATTTCTGGGGGATGACAGAGCTATTTTTAGAGTAGGTATTTTCCATAGCCTGGCATTTCACTGCAAGACTTTAAACATGGTCTGATATTTTGACAGAACGTAGAGGAATCATGGATGTTTCAGAAAATGTATGGTCTTCGAAAGGTTAAACTTAAGATAAAATGGCCAGGTATGCTCGAAAAAACACAAATTTAGTAGAAAACCTTAAAGAAATTA
>NZ_CAHJWD020000473.1 GCF_903642095.1 Bathymodiolus brooksi thiotrophic gill symbiont
GGAAGGTGTGATTTTCACTTGGCTGATAATTTTGTGATTTTTGACGTAAATATAACTTTCTCATAGATAAAATTTGAAAGCTGAATTCAGATATGTATTTGGGTCCTGATCCCCGACTTAGTTTTATCATTAGACTTGTAATTTTGAAGTTTTGAACGCCAACCCTGACACCTGAAACCCTTTGTTTGAAGTTGTGTATTGAAGCGTATTCATGCATGCATGAATGCGTAAGTGAACGAACTGCGACAGTGTTATTGAGGGCCTATACGAGGCGCCTTAAAAATGCCACACAATAGGGGGAATAGTGGAAACAAGGACAAACAGAAACAAACGTCTGAAGTATTAAATGAAAGTAGAGAAACTCTTTATGGTACAGATAGGCCAAATGATCCGCTTTCTAATAGTATGTTTTTCCAATTTATGACCAGACTTGATGACAGATTAAAAACAATAGAAACTAATGTAACAAAGTCAGTGGGTGAATTAGACGATATAAAAAAGACAGTACGATCAATTTCTGGTACTGTAACAACTGTTCAAAATGAAGTCAAGGAACTCAGTAAGAAATATGTCGATCTCGAAACACATACACAAGGCATGAGTAACATTTTTGATAACGTACGAAGTGAATGTTCAGATAACAGCAAAGCTATTAAGGAACTTGATCAAGACAATATTAGTATTTGCACACACATGGAGTCACTGGCGGAAGATCTGAAAGCTTTTAAATTAGAACGGAATGAAATGAAAAGCACACTGCTGGATTTAAGATGTCGTTCAATGAAGAACAACCTGGTATTCACAGGATTAAGGGAAACCGCAGGTGAGGAAACGGAAGCTAAATTGAGGGACTTTTTAAGATGTGAGCTCAATATTGATTACTACATTGAGTTTGGTAATGTGCACCGTTTCGGATCCCGCCAGAATAACACCAACGGGACTGAAATAAGACCTCGCCCTATAGTAGCTCGCTTCTTATACTATAACGATTTGGCTTATGTGCTCGAATGTGCGAAGCGGCTAAGGGGGAAGCCATACGGAATAAACCAGCAATTCCCGGCAGAGATTGAAAACCGTAGACGGTCGTTGTATCCGGTAATGAAAGAGGCAAAAAACAGAGGAAAACGGGTAAAACTTGTACGGGATAGACTTTTTATAAACAATGAGGAATATGTACCCGAAGAAGAGCAAATAACATTGCCAGCAGCAACCAGCATGAACTTTAAACAGGCACGGTCGACCACGCCTGTGGCCCCCCATCGTGACGGCCGGCCAGAGAAACGTCCTCGTATTGGATCTACCCCCGAGCGACCTGCATACTAGGATCACCTAGGAGGTCAAACTGTAAATGTACATCAACAAAATTCTAAAAACTGTTCACTTATTAGTGGTAGTATTGTTAAAGACAATTCCGATAATATATGTTATAATTCGAACTATAACCC
>NZ_CAHJWD020000474.1 GCF_903642095.1 Bathymodiolus brooksi thiotrophic gill symbiont
TTAAACACCAATAAAACTGGTCACCATGTTATACGTTATACCTGACACATTGTTGAAAGTGTCGTTAAACACCAATAAAACTGGTCACCATATTATACATCATAGTTGAAATATTGTTGACAGTGGCGTTAATACCAATAAAACTGGCCAACATGTCATACGTTGGGCCAAACAAAAATATATGTCTGTTTACGGTTACATCCTCCAAAAAAAAAGGGTAGGTAGGTTGGATTTCCATTTTATTTTATATTTTCATTTTATTTCACATACGTAAATTCCGGATTGCGAACCTATCCGTATCCGGAAAAGGTACCAGACTTTAGAATATATTTGATTGCTCTCCAGTCTGAAGGTGTTATAATACCTCATAAAAATTGTTGCGGTCGTATAATAAAAAAATTGATGGCTATTATTTTTCAGGATATAACCGGAAACAGTTTTTTAGGCCAAAGATTTCTGATGTGTCCACTTTCACTTTTGATTTACCGATAAAATGAACTAGGGTCGCCGCTGAAAATAGGGTCGGTCGGGTAACCGTAAACAGACATTTTTTTTTTTTTGGCCTTATACCTGACACATTGCTGAAAGTGTCGTTAAACACCAATAAAACTGGTCACCATGGTATACGTTATACCTGACACATTGTTGAAAGTGTCATTAAACACCAATAAAACTGAATGCCATATTATACATCATAGCTGAAATATTGTTGACAGTGGTGTTAATACCAATAAAACTGGCCAACATGTCATACGTTATACCTGACACATTGTTGAAAGTGTCGTTAAACACCAATAAAACTGGTCACCATGTTAGAC
>NZ_CAHJWD020000475.1 GCF_903642095.1 Bathymodiolus brooksi thiotrophic gill symbiont
ATGAAGTAATTATTTGTCATCACGTTGACGTATTACGGGAGATGAAGTAATTATTTGTCATCACGTTGACGTATTACCAGAGATGAAGTAATTATTTGTCATCACGTTGACGTATTACCGGAGATGAAGTAATTATTTGTCATCACGCTGACGTATTGCTGGAGATGAAGTAATTATTTGTCATCACGTTCACGTATTTTGGGAGATGAAGTAATTATTTGTCATCGCGTTGACGTATTACCAGAGATAGAGTAATTATTTGTCATCACGTTGATGTATTACCGGAGATGAAGTAATTATTTGTCATCACATTGACGTATTACCGGAGATGAAGTAATTATTTGTCATCACGTTGATGCTTTACCGGAGATGAAGCAATTATTTGTCATCACGCTGACGTATTACCAGAAATGAAGTAATTTTTTATCATCACGCTGACATATTGCTGGAGATGAAGTAATTATTAGTCATCACGCTGACGTATTACCAGAGATGAAGAAATTATTTGCCATCACGCTGACGTATTACCGGAGATGAAGTAATTATTTGTCATCACGTTGACGTATTATCAGAGATGAAGTAATTATTGGTCATCACATTGACGCATTACAGGAGATTAAGTAATTATTTGTCATCACGTTGATGTATTATGGGAGATGAAGTAATTTTTGTCAACACGTTGACATATTACCGGAGATGAAGTAATTATTTGTCATCACACTGACTTATTACCGGAGATGAAGTAATTATTTGTCACCACATTGATGTATTTCCGGAGATGAAGTAATTATTTTTAATAACGTTGACGTATTACCGGAGATGGAGCAATTATTTGTCATCACGTTGACGTATTACCGGAGATGAAGTAATTATTTGTCATCACGCTGACGTATTACCAGAAATGAAGTAATTTTTTGTCATCACGCTGACATATTGCTGGAGATGAAGTAATTATTAGTCATCACGCTGACGTATTAC
>NZ_CAHJWD020000476.1 GCF_903642095.1 Bathymodiolus brooksi thiotrophic gill symbiont
GCCATTTTCAGGAAAGGGGAACGATATAAAGCCAGCAACTATCGCCCTGTATCACTAACCAGTCTTTGTTGTAAAGTACAAGAACATATAATTGTCAGCAGTATTCTTAAACACCTAGATGCTCACCAAATTTTGACTGATTGCCAACACGGATTTAGAGCAAGACGCAGTTGTGAAACCCAGCTCTTAACACTAGCACATGAACTGTTATCATCATTAGATGTAGGATATCAGCATGACCTTATCATCCTCGATTTTTCAAAAGCTTTTGATCGAGTACCACATGAAAGACTCCTGAAGAAACTTGATCACTACGGTATCCGAGATTCCACACAAGGATGGATCAAGGCATTTCTGAGCAACCGAACACAACAGGTAATAGTGGAAGGGGCAACATCTGATACAGTACCAGTCATTAGTGGAGTACCTCAAGGAACAGTCCTAGGACCCTTGTTGTTCCTGATCTTTATAAACGATCTCCCGAACTGTGTACAGTCACGCATACGACTCTTTGCGGATGATTGTATTCTCTACAGGAATATTCGATCGAACGAAGATACCATTGTACTCCAAGATGACCTCAACAAACTGGCAGACTGGGAACAAAAATGGGGAATGGATTTCCATCCAGATAAATGCAGCACACTCCATGTGACACGATCTAAAACACCAATACTACAAGACTACATTCTCAAAGGACACAAACTAACATCGGAAGCTTCATCAAAATACTTGGGAGTGGAACTACATTCAGACATGTCTTGGAGGAGTCATATTGACAAAACTGTTAAAAAGGCGAACAGTACTCTCGGATTTTTAAGAAGAAACCTGAAGGTCAGCAACCAGGATACGAAAACAGCGGCATATAAAACCTTAGTCCGTCCTACAATTGAATACTGCTCATCAGTATGGAGCCCGCACACAAAAGACGCCATAAACAAGATCGAAATGGTCCAGCGAAGAGCAGCTAGGTACGTGACAAATCGCTATAGAAACACCAGCAGCGTAACTTCCATGCTTGGAGATCTAGAATGGGACACACTTGAAATAAGACGAAAGAAAATCCGACTTACTATGATGTACAAGATCATCAACAACTTAATTGACATCAGAGCAGAAGAGTACCTGACCAAACCAACTCGTCAAACAAGATCTAGCCATTCCTTGAAGTACCAACAGTTCTCAGCATCCACAGATTACTACAAACACAGTTTCTTTCCACAGACCACCAGTATTTGGAATACCTTGCCAGCACCAGTTGCTGAGGCTCCCTGTTTGGTATCTTTCAAACAGGAGCTGTCCACTGCCTCTATCTAAGTTTACGGTT
>NZ_CAHJWD020000477.1 GCF_903642095.1 Bathymodiolus brooksi thiotrophic gill symbiont
TATTTGTGAAAATTTATCATAATTTTAAATACTATGATTCAGAAAAAGCCAAACCACTGACATGGATGATAACCATTGCACGCAACTATGCGATTGATTTTTATCGCAAAAAACAATTGCCAATTATCGATGATTTTGATTTAAATGTTATTGACGATGGGCAAATCCAACTATTAGAAAAACTGGAGCAATCTGAAAACAAAAAGCGCATTATTGCGTGCTTAAAAATACTAGACACTCATATTAAAGATGCCGTATTTATGCAATATTTTCACGGCAAAACCTACACACAAATTGCCAAAACTTTTAACAAATCAGAAAACACTATTAAAAGTTGGGTGAAACGCGCCCTACCCAAACTAAAAACCTGCTTGGAGGCTTTATGAAACACAAAGAACTGGCATTGTTAAATGCCATATCCCCTTTAAGTAAAAAGGTAAAAAATCAAGTTTGGTGCAATATTGCTGACAACCTTGGGTTAGGATTAAAAGGAAAAGTCAAAAAAATACTGCGACTTTGGCACACCTTGTTTTTATTGATTCCAATCATAATTTTTACTTCACTGGCACCCAACGCTAACACCATTTTGAATGCTAGCGATACTGGCTGGGAGGCAACTTTGGAAAATCAGCAATTGTCTATCAAGGCAGTTAATCCAATGGTGGTTGATAAAGACGAAGTATGTGTGTTGTGGATTAAAAAAGGGGGTCAAATTTTTAAAGTTACTGAATTACCTAATAACGGGGTAAAAAACATAATTTTAGGTAAAATTATGCTGGCTAATTTCAAACATGCCATGGTAATAATTTCGGTTGAAAACAAAGCCCACATAATAATGCCGAAAAAAATAGAATACACAAAACGCCTATGAAACACCTAAAAGCACTTATTTTTCTTTTCCCCACATTAATTATGGCACATTCAGATCAGGATTTACAATCGGCTTATCAGCAAAAAAGTTCAGATTATCAGCCACGCACTAAACACCTTGACAATGGCAAAGCCAAATTTACCAATCATTTAATTTTAGCCAATTCCCCTTATTTATTACAACATGCACACAACCCTGTGAATTGGTATGGCTTTAATGACGAGGCTTTTGAATTGGCAAAACAACAAAATAAATTGATATTTTTGTCCATTGGTTATGCCACTTGCCACTGGTGCCATGTGATGGAGGAAGAGAGTTTTGAAGATTTAGCCGTTGCCGAAGTGTTGAACAAAAATTTTATTGCCATTAAGGTGGACAGAGAGGTGCTGCCAGATGTGGACAGTCATTTTATGGGTATTGCTCAATTACTAACAGGCAGTGGTGGATGGCCGTTAAATGTAGTGCTAACGCCAGCAGGTGATGGTTTTTTTGCAGGCACTTATTTCCCTAAAAACACACTAATTACTAAACTTAAGCAACTACAAAATGTTTGGCAATATGAGCAAAATATCATTACAAAAACGGTTGAAAGCGTTAAAGTTGCACTACTTGAAGAAACTTCATCAACCACAAAATTACCTCAAAATTTACAATCATTGGCTGTGCAAAATTTACTCAAAAACTTTGATGAATTTGATGGCGGTTTTGGCAATGCACCCAAATTTCCTCACGAAGCACAGCTGTTAATGTTGATTAATGAACAAATGCGCTACCCTAGCGATGATAAATTAAATGCCATCACTACAACACTTGACAATATGGCAAGTGGTGGGATTTACGATATCGTTGGTGGCGGGTTTCATCGATATGCCACCGATAATGCTTGGCTGTTCCCACATTTTGAAAAAATGCTCTACAATCAAGCGCAATTAGCCATGGTTTATAGCAAAGCCTACCAACTTACCCACAAGCCTCTTTATCAACGCATTGCCAAACAAACGCTAGATTATGTCATTCGTGAAATGCAAAATGGTGGGTTTTATAGTGCCACTGATGCGGATAGTAACGGCGAAGAGGGTTTGTTTTTTATTTGGAATATTCAAGAATTAAAGGCAATTTTAGGTGCTGATTTTGTCGAATTTCAACACTATTTTGAGTTATCAAACGCCACCGAATTTGAACAGGATTTTGTTATTCATCTTAAAGATATTAATAAAATTCAAGCAGTTGATTTGATAAAAATTGACACCCTATTAGCAAAGCTTTATCAAGTGCGACAGAATCGTAAAAAACCTTTGCTTGATAACAAAATCTTATTATCATGGAATGCATTATTATTAAAAACATTTGTTGTTGCCAGCGAAATTGACGGTAAATATTTAAAAGTGGCACAAAATTTGGCTGATTTTTTACTGGATAATTTTTATCAAAAATATTTACAACGCGTTCAAATTAAGGGTCAAACTTCACAACGCGCAATTTTTGAAGATTATGCTTATTTTGCTGATGGGTTAATTGATTTGTATGATGCAACGGGTCATAAAAAATATTTAACAACAGCACAAAAGTTAACAGATGAAGCTATTTACAATTTTTGGGATAAGAAAAATTTTGGCTTCAAAATCAGCAACAATAAACGCATCAATAACAACAAAGAAATTTACGATGGTGCTATTTTTAATGCCAATGGCGTTGCTTACGGTGTGCTCAATAAATTATCCACTCGCACTCAAGATAAAAAATATCAGCAATTCGCTCAACAATTACTATTAAGTTTCAGCACAAAAATTCATAAAAATCCCAGTGCTTATGCCAGTATCGTCAAAAATTATAGCGACAAACAACAAGGGATTTTGGCAAACACCGTCTATGCGTATGATGGCAGAATTAAAATCCAATCTAGCCACAACCAAGTCATTCTTAATATTGAAAAAGGCTGGCACATTAATGCTAATAAGGTTTTACAAAAAAGTTTAATTGCCACTCAACTTGTTAGTGATAATATAAAAACAATTAACTACCCACAAGAAAAACGCATTAATTTGGGCTTTAGTAAAGAAAAATTAGCCATATACGATGAAGAAATTACACTTAATTTCTCCCTAAAAGACAAGAAATTTACCCTTGCCAAATTGACTTTACAGGCTTGTAGCGATAAAGTATGCTTACCGCCACAACAAATCAAAATATCAATTAACCCTTAACACTATCTTTGCACTTGCTTTTGACATTAATCGCCTCCTTGTCAAGATTGAACCTTGACAACAAAAAACCCAGCTTAAGTGCTGGGTTTTTTCTATGTATCAGATCAGAGACAAGACTAAACGGTATACATTCCGCCATTAATGTGTAATGTTTGTGCGGTAATATAGTTACTGCCATCCCCTGCTAAAAACAACACAGCATTGGCGATTTCATCAGCTGTACCGAGGCGACCCATGGGGATTTGTTTGGATATTGCTTCTTTTTGCTCTTCAGGCAGTGCGTTGGTCATATCTGTTTCAATAAAACCGGGGGCAATGGCATTCACGGTAATACCACGAGTACCTACTTCACGGGCAAGTGATTTGGTAAAGCCCATGATACCTGCCTTAGCAGCGGCGTAGTTGGTTTGCCCTGCGTTACCCATCGCACCGACCACAGAGGCAATAGAGATAATGCGTCCCGCCTTTTTCTTCATCATTCCACGCAATACCGCTTTGGACATTTTATAAACTGAGGAAAGGTTGGTGTTTATAATGTCTTCCCACTCGTCTTCTTTCATCCGCATTAGTAGGTTATCACGAGTAATACCTGCATTATTAACCAAAATATCAATCGTGCCATAAGTATCAACAATAGATTGAATAACCTCAGAAATTTTCTCATTATTAGTCACATTCAGTGTCATACCTATACCAGTTACTCCTTTTTCATTCAAAGTGCTACTTATCGCATCCGCACCTTTGTCGCTGGTTGCTGTGCCAATAATAGTGGCACCAGCTGCACCCAAAGACAAAGCAATGGCTTGTCCAATACCTCGGCTTGCACCTGTAACTAATACGATTTTTCCTGCTAAATTATTCATTATTTAATCTCCTGTAAAATTGCTACAACACTAGCTGAATCCAACACAGCATTTGCACTTAATGATTTTTCAATTCTTTTGGTTAAGCCTGTAAGCACCTTGCCTGGACCTGATTCAATCAATTTTTCCACACCCATACCTGCCATGGCTTGCACTGTGCCAGTCCATAAAACAGGCTTGTGTAATTGTGCCACAATTTTGGCTTTTATTTCATCAACATTAACTGCCTTAGTCGCATCAACATTATGCAATACATCAACCGTACCCATTTTAAAATGAACGGACTCTACTGCATTTGCAAACACGGTGGCGGCATCATTCATTAACGAACAATGCGATGGCACGCTCACAGGCAATATGATAGCGCGTTTTGCACCTGCTGTTTTCATGGCTTCACAAGTCGCATCTATCGCCACCTTGTTGCCTGCGATAACCACTTGCCCATTGGCATTAAAGTTTACCGCCTCAACAATACCATCACCCGAATAATTGGCACAAATCTCAACCACTGCCTCATCATCCAAACCCAAAATAGCCGCCATTGCACCCACACCAGCAGGCACCGCAGATTGCATCAATTCCGCACGCTGATGCACCAATTGAATACCATCATCAAATTTCAACGCACCTGCGGCAACCAATGCTGTGTATTCTCCCAAACTATGTCCTGCCATACAAATAGGGGATAAATCCATTTCACCATTCAGCACTTGATAAGTTGCATAACCTGCTGCCAGCATTGCAGGCTGTGTATTTTGTGTCTGATTAAGCCCCTCTTGATCCTTCTGCGTTAACGCCCACAAATCAAAACCCAAGATATCACTTGCTTCTTCAAAAGTATCCTTAACCACAGAAAAATTATCTGCTAAATCTGACAACATTCCCAATGATTGAGATCCTTGTCCAGGAAAAATAAGGGCATATTTCATAGTAAATCCTTTGTAATCATTATTTTAAAAATAAAGAGTTTCGTATCGCTGATACAAACATTTTTTAAGAAATCTAACTGGTTATTGACACTGAATCACCTGTATTAAAACGATAATCTCTTTGCATGATATCAGTCTCGACTTTATAGTCTTTAATATCAATACTAGAAGTATTGTAATAAGGACAATCTGCTGTAATAGATAGGCGGATGATTTGATACTTTAAGCACTCTATTTGTATATCCTCGTCTTTTATATAAAGGTGGGACTGGTGTGCGTACTCGGCATTATTATCACTAGCATCAAATTTCTTAATATACATTAATTCACGATCGGCTATATGATGCAAGCGTATAAGTGAAATACTACCACTTGGAGAGCGATTTTCAAAACCTTTTACCACTATACGAATATTAACAAGATCTTGATCTGTTTTATTTATAAGTTTAATTTTTAAACTTTGAGTGCCATCTTTTCTTTCAGACATAATAAATTTATCTGAAATCAATATATTTGGCTTATGTTTCTTATTGTTAGTATATAAGAATATTTTAGAAGCAATATAACTAGCAACAATACCTATAATAACACTAGGTATTGTTGCTAAACCCACTTCAATCATCTATTACATCTCTCATTGCTAACTCCTTTTATTGTGGACTAGTCATTGTAATACATTAATTTGTCAACAATTCATTAATTTCTTTCTAATACCACTATCTAAGGTTATATAGTTTGAATTGAGACAGTTTGACGCATAAATTTACCTTTTTTAGCAAAAGTTACTCTACCATCTGCAATGGCAAATAATGTGTCGTCTTTACCTTTGCGAACATTAACGCCTGGGTGAAATTTAGTGCCTCTTTGACGAACTAAAATGTTGCCAGCTAATACCAGTTGACCGCCAAATCTTTTTACACCTAAGCGTTTTGATACGGAATCTCTACCGTTATTAGTACTACCGCCTGCTTTTTTATGTGCCATGAGTTTATACTCCTATGAATTAATTTTTGTAATTTCAATCTCAGTGAATAACTGTCTATGACCTTGTTGCTTCATTGAGTGCTTACGACGACGGAATTTAAGAATATGTACTTTTTTTCCTTTGCCTTGAGAAATCACTTTCGCTTCAACACTGGCTTTTGCCACTAGGGGTGAACCAATTTCAACTTTATCACCATCGGCAACCATTAGAACATCCTTAAAGGTGATGCTCTTGCCTGGCTCAACTTCTAATTTTTCAACTTTTAGCGTTGTGCCTTGCTCAACTCTAAATTGCTGACCACCTGTTTTGATAACTGCATACATAATAAAACCTGTCTATGTGTCGTAAAAATGGGCAATTATACGCTAAGGCAACCACTTACGAAAGGTATAATTTACATTTTTATTTAAATGTATTGATTATGATTATTCTTAAAACTAACATAGGTGACATTCACATTGAAGTGGATGAAAAAAAAGCACCAATTACTGCCAAAAACTTTATAAATTATGTCAAAAATGGCTTTTACGATAGCACAATTTTTCACCGTGTGATTAAAAACTTTATGATCCAAGGTGGGGGGTTTACTGAAGATATGAGTGAAAAATCAACCAAAAAAGAAATTGAAAATGAAGCAAAAAATGGCTTAAAAAATGCCAAATACACGATTGCAATGGCAAGAACTACGATGCCACATTCAGCCAGTTCACAATTTTTTATCAATACCACAAACAACAGTTTTTTAGATTATCCTGCTCAAGATGGTTGGGGTTATTGCGTGTTTGGCGAAGTGGTTGAGGGGCATGCCGTGGTTGATAAAATCAATTTGGTAAACACGGGTCATCACGGTATGCACGCCGATGTGCCAAATGATGCTGTTATTATCGAAAAGGCAACTGTTAAAGCGATAACTAAGAAAAAAGTAGTTAAGAAAAAAGTGGCTGCTAAAAAGACTGCTACTAAAAAAGTGCCTGTTAAAAAAGTGGTTACTAAAAAAACGCCTGTTAAAAAAGTGACTACTAAAAAGACTGCTACCAAAAAAACTGCTCCTAAAAAAACTGCCATTAAAAAGCCTGCCAAGAAAAAATCAGTTACTAAAAAACCGATTAAATAACAGTCTACTCTATGGCACACATATTGCTCATTGCAGATTTACACCTCATCCCCGATGAGACGAACAAAATCAATTTGTTTATTAAATTTTGCCAAGAGCATGCGTCAAAAGCAGAACAACTTTTTATCTTAGGTGATTTGTTCAATACTTGGCTAGGTGATGATTTATCTATTGATACTTATCCAAGCGTTATTTTGGCGCTAAAAACACTTAGTGCCACTACCAAAGTTTTTATCACTGGCGGTAATCGTGATTTTCTTTTGGGTGATAAATTTGCTAAAAAAACAGGTTGCGTGTTACTTAATACACCGTATTTACTTAAAACCAATCATAAAAATTATGTGCTAATACACGGCGATGAATTATGCACAGATGACAAGCATTATCAACAGTTAAAAAGCATGTTACAACATCCAATTACCAAGTTTTTTTTCTTACACTTACCGCACAAAACACGCCTCAAACTCAGTGGACAATTACGCAAGAAAAGCACAGAAGCACAGCAATATAAATCACATCAAATTATGGATATTAACCAACAAACAACCGATAAACTAATGCAAAAATACCCCAATACAGACCTAATCCACGGACACACACACCGACAAAATACCCACCACAGCGAACAATACACGCGTTTCGTTTTAGGCGATTGGAAGGGCAATCAAGGCAATGCCATTCAAATTAACGATGAGTTAAACTACCTTGAAATTCGCTGATTTATCCACTAAATCCACCCGACTTACTTGAAGTTGTATTTCTTCATCAAATTTAGGTAGGTTTTTAAACTTGATTTGCGTCATCATTCCTAATTCAGGTATCATAAATAATGCTTTATCGCCCCGAATATCAATTACCACGCCTGTGCCTGTCCATTTTGGGTTTTGCATTAAAAATACGCATTTAAAATGGTCATCACTAAAGCGACTTACTCTGCCAACACTCGCCAGTGCCATATTGACTGAGCCAATAATTTCTTTCACTTGACTCACTGGCAACATCGGCTTGTTGGTAATAAAATTAATAATCTGTTGGTGTGCTAATAAATCATAATAGCGCCTCATTGGACTGGTTACCCGTAAATAGGCTGACAATCCTAAGCCATAATGTAATAACGGTTTCACCGAAGTTGCAGAACGCTTAAAATTCTTAATCGCTAAAAATGATTCGCTTAGCGTCAAGGTGTCTTTTTTTGCTAAAAATTCTTCAGAAAAATCCCCTTTATCCTGCAATGCATAAGGCACAGGAATTAAATTATCACTGGTAAATTGTGCCATCGTGCGCCCTGCCATTACCATCATCTCAGCCACCAAATCTCTACTGGCACTACTCGCTTGTGGTGCTACTAATACCTTATCATCAATAAATTTCACCTCCACATTGGGCAGATGTAAATTAATAGATCCACAACTGCCTCGGAACTTTTTATGTGCCTCGCCAATCACTTTAATTTTGGCTAAATCAGCATTAGAATTTTCTGCCAAAATCTCATCAACTTCTTTATAAGTAGTATTGGTAACGCTAATCACGCTTTGCACCACTTTAATATTGTTAATACTTTCACCATCAAATTCAAAACCAAACGACAAGGCATTAGATTTGTCGCTTGCGCCTAAGGCAGTGGCATCCGTTACCGAAGTTGGCAACATATGAATAATCGTATCTGGCAAATAAAAATTAGAACCTCGCTGCTGAGCATAAACATCCAAATCTGACCCCGATGGCACAACATTTGCCACATCAGCCACATGCACCCACAAGGTATCACCCTCAATACTAATCGCATCATCTGCATCATTTGAGCCTTCATTGTCAATGGCATAACTGGACAAATGTGTTAAATCAAGGCGCTCAATAGTTGGCACTTGCACGGCAATTTCTTCGTCTTTTGGGATATCAAAGCGTGCAGGATAAGGGTTAAAACTTGGTGCAAAATATTGTATTTTGAGCAGTAATTTATACGCACTTTCGGGTGAATTTTCCACGCCAATGTGGCTTAAAATTTTGGCAGTTTTTGATTGATTAAGTGCCACTCTGGCAATTTCTTTTAGGTAAGGCTCATCTTGCTCATCAAAGGTATTTTTGGCAAGATTATCAACACAATGTGCTAATTTTTCAGCTGCTAATTTTTCACTGTCTCGTTTAACCTGCACACTTTCAACTTGTGCCGTTGGACGCACAAATACCGCATCTTTTTGCCAGTAAAAATACAACCCATCTTCAACTAACAAGCAAGCACACCAAGCCGTTTGCGCTGTAAAATCATCAAACAACCACTCGGTAATTTCTTGCAAACTTAGTGTTTCTTCTTGAAAATCCACCAACACAGAAAAATCTGCCTGCGGACAATCTGCATTAATCTGCACAAATTCAGGGTGAATAAATCGAAAGTCCTTTTCTCGAACTTTAAGCGTTGAGCCATCAGCAAATTCTAACTCAAACTTACTTTCAATAATGTTAGCAACGCGTGCAGGTTTGCCCTTGTAGGCAACCAAAGAATTAATCATTAAAGGTGTTTAGTCTAATGTTGCGCTATAAGTATCAGCATCCATTAAGCCATCAATCGCATCTGACTTAAATTTCACCAACCATCCATTATCGTAACAACTGGTATTAACCAATTCTGGCTCATCATCAAGTGCCTCATTTGCCTCAACAACTTCCAAATCAGTAGGTGCATATACGCCACTTGCTGCTTTCACAGATTCCACAACACAAAATTCATCTTCAATAGAGGCTTCATCACCTTCACTGGGCAATTCAACAAACACCATATCGCCTAATAATGCCTGAGCATGGTCGGTAACGCCCATTGTATAAGTACCATCACCATTGTCTAAAATCCACTCGTGGGTTTCAGTATATTGTCTATCGTCTCTAACTTCACTCATATTTTCTCCTAAACTAATATCTTGCCATTTCGCACAAAAGGCGGTTTGACTATTTTAGCCGATACTTTCTTGTTACGCATCTCAATTTCGCACAATCCTTGTGCTCCTTTTGGCACACTAGCAAGCGCAATCGCCTTACCCATAGTTGGTGAAAAAGACCCTGAAGTTACCTCACCTATACCCAAATTGGTTATTACTTGCTGATGATTACGAATAACCCCCTTGCCTTCTAATACCAAACCCACAATAGTTTTATCTGCACCTTTATGCTTTAACGCCTCTAATGCCTCACGCCCCACAAATTGACGATTTTCATCAGACAAATCCACCGTCCAAGTCAAAGCCGCTGCTAAAGGCGAAAC
Source organism: Bathymodiolus brooksi thiotrophic gill symbiont (assembly GCF_903642095.1). Lineage (GTDB taxonomy): Bacteria > Pseudomonadota > Gammaproteobacteria > PS1 > Pseudothioglobaceae > Thiodubiliella. Next base: position 10,220 of record NZ_CAHJWD020000477.1, read on the forward strand.
AGTTTCATTCATTTCTGCACCGTATAAACTCATTCCCGCTTCTAAACGCAATGTATCTCTAGCACCTAGTCCACAAGGCTTAACGCCCACTTCTAATAACATTTTCCAAGTAAATTCAGCAGACTTTTCAGGGAGCATAATCTCAAAACCATCTTCGCCGGTGTAACCTGTTCTGGCAATAAATAAATTCCCAACACTGGCGGCGTTAAATGGCTTCAATTTACCACAAATTTCTTCCACACCATTCATTGCTTGATAAACCTTTTCTCTTGCATTTGGCCCTTGCACCGCAATCATTGCCAAATCAAATTTTGGCTCAACACGCACCTTAAACCCCTGTGCTTGCGTCTTAATCCAAGCAATGTCTTTGTCTGTCGTGCCTGCGTTAATTACCATTCGATAATCGGTATCATTTTGATAATACACAATCAAATCATCTACCACGCCACCCGTTTCATTGAGCATACAACTATAAAGCGCCTTGCCTTGTGTTTTTAATTTATCAACATCATTGGCAATCAAAATTTGCAAAAACTTTTTCGCTTCACTGCCCTTAAAATCCACCACCGTCATATGCGATACATCAAACATCCCCGCATCATGTCGCACTTGATTGTGCTCCTCTAACTGTGAACCATAATTCAGCGGCATCTCCCAGCCACCAAAATCAACCATTTTTCCACCCGCATCCAAATGCGCTTGATATAAAGGAGTTTGTTTCATACTTTATCCTTAGTATATTTACTAATAAAAATAACGGTAATAACAATCAATACAAAAGTCAGTCCCATTGTGCCAAATAATTTAAAATTCACCCAAGACGCTTCCGCCTGCTGTGCACTCTGGCACAATTGCACCGCAGTGGTAGTCGCACAATCCAATTCTGTCATTTCTAACTTCTTATCCAATGTGGTAGTAGCAAATAACTCCCCTCTGGTTGTCAATGCCAATCGCACAAAATACCCATTCACAATCGCAATACCCACAAAACCCAGCCCCCACAACCAAGTAACCTGATTCCAAGCCACCCCAGGCAAATCCAACTCCTTACCAAGCATCCTCTGCAACAACGGCTTGTTACCAATCCACAAACTGCCAATCAACGCCAAAGCAAACACCACATACAATACACTCACCTTCCACATCAAAAATGCCGGATCCCTCACCGCCAGCGTTACCCCACCAAACACCACCAATAAAGCCAAAGTAATCACCTGCATCTTCTCAAACTTACCCGTGCGCCACCTAGCGACCAATACCTGCACCACACTCGCCGCAATCATCGCATAAATCGCCGCATACAGTCCCATCAACTTATACACAATAAAAAATAATGCAATCGGTAAAAAATCTAATAATAACTTCATTCGCCTTCTCCTAATCCTTGTTTTAAATGTGCCTCAGAACAATACACCTTATCCCTATGCATAATCGCCTCACGCTCAGGAATATGCGTCTCACAAATACAACACCCCAACATTTTATTGCCAAATGACTTCGCCACCACTTTATCATCAGACACCTTCCTAATTTTTTTAAACACCAAAAACACACCCACCGCCAACAAAGTAAACAGAAGCACTTTAATAATCCCCATTTTATTATCCATCCCACAAAAGAATGGAATTTTACCGACGCTTAGTATATAATTTCCTCTTTTTAATGTGTCTATAAGCAATTAAACATTTACTGC
>NZ_CAHJWD020000478.1 GCF_903642095.1 Bathymodiolus brooksi thiotrophic gill symbiont
GTTTTACCGTGGTCAACATGACCGATGGTGCCTACATTAACATGGGGTTTGGTTCTTTCGAATTTTTCTTTTGACATTTTTTATTCCTCTTCTATTATTACAATTAATTTGGAGCTCACCAGCGGACTTGAACCGCTGACCTCTTCCTTACCAAGGAAGTACTCTACCGACTGAGCTAGGCGAGCGCAACCTTTTCTCTCTTTCCTACCTGGAGCGGGTAGCGAGAATCGAACTCGCCTCATTGGCTTGGAAGGCCAAGGTAATACCGATATACGATACCCGCAAAATTTTTAAACTTTACTTTTTGGTGGAGGGGGAAGGATTCGAACCTTCGAAGGCGGAGCCGACAGATTTACAGTCTGTTCCCTTTGGCCACTCGGGAACCCCTCCCCAAAAAACAATCGGACATTATCCCATAACTTATTATATTCCACAAGGTTTTTTTTTAATAAAATAAAAGGTGATCTTAAAAGCTTTAATGCACTTTAGTAGAATGCAAAAAGTAGGGTATTTGTTAACCAAAAATATCATCAAAAACCAATGCCACTCCTTAAAAAAAATTCCATAAAGCCTCACTAAAGTTTATGAAAACCTCTATACAAGTAAATTAAGGAATTATATTTGCAACACCACTTGAGATAGCAGCATCAAACACTGCTTTGGGTACTACATCAATCAATCTTTTATCAAACGGTTTTGGAATAATATAATCTTTACCAAAACTCATTGTATCGGCATTGTAAGCCTTCAGCACTTCGGTTGGCACTTCAAGTTTTGCCAAATCTTTGAGTGCATGCACAGCAGCGATTTTCATTTCAACATTAATTTCACTGGCTTTCGCATCTAAAGCACCTCTAAAAATAAAGGGAAAGCCTAAAACATTATTCACCTGATTAGGGTAATCGCTACGCCCTGTTGCCATAATTAAATCATCACGCACTGAATTGGCATCTGTGGGTGAAATTTCAGGATCTGGATTTGACAAGGCAAATACAATTGGCTTGTCTGCCATTGATTTAACCATAGTTTTAGAAACCAAGTTAGCGGACGCAACTCCTAGAAAAATATCCGCACCTTGCATTGCATCTGCCAAAGTCTCTTTGTTAGTTTGTGCGGCATATTGTAACTTCACCTCACTTAAATTAGATGTGTTTGTCGTAATCACACCTTTTCTATCCACTAATAAAATATTATTTTTATCTAAACCCAATTTACAAAGTAAATTTAGTGTGGCAATACCTGCCGATCCCGCCCCTAAACAGACCAATTTTGCAGTAGCAATGTCTTTACCTTGAATCTCAAGTGCATTTAACAGTCCTGCTGCAATAATAATAGCAGTGCCATGTTGATCATCATGAAAAACTGGAATATCCAGCTCCGCAATCAAACGCCGTTCAATCTCAAAGCAGCGAGGGGCAGAAATATCCTCTAAATTAATCCCCCCAAAAGTAGGGGCAATATTTTTCACCGTTTGCACAAATTCTTCAATATCTTGCGTATCAACTTCAATATCAAATACATCAATATCAGCAAATTTCTTAAACAAAACTGCCTTACCTTCCATCACAGGTTTTGATGCCAAAGGCCCAACATTACCCAGCCCTAACACCGCTGAACCATCACTAATCACTGCCACCAAATTGGCTTTAGCAGTATATAAATCCACCTTACTAGCATCTTTTGCAATCTCTCTAACAGGTGCCGCCACACCCGGCGTATAAGCCAACGATAAATCTTCACGAGTTTCCAAAGGCTTATGTGAAGAAACAATCAACTTTCCTGGTCGATTGCCTTGGTGATAATCAAGTGCTGCTTGATGTAATTCTGAACTCATAAGGATTTATTAAATTGATGAAAAAAACAGGTAATTATACTTATTTAAGAAGATTGCGTAACCTTACTAAAACCTAAACAATAAGAGACAATAAAATAACGACCAAAAAATTAAACTTAATAGATAAATCAGCATTTTCTTTTGATTAGATAACAAGCCTTAATACTATTAATGAGAAAGACCCTATCAAATCTAGCCAGTGCATTAGAATTATAAACACAACCACCGCTGGTTACCATTGAAATGACACTTTCAACAACACCGTTGGCTTAATTCAGTGTTGTCAGTCTGTTCGCCATCAAGGTCTTACACTGTCTTTAATGGTTAGTTTAAAACAAATTGTGCCTGTAATTTAACTTAGTTTGCCAAAAACTATTATCGGTACAGTTGTGCTTATTTCGTATTCAATTATATTGTTATCAATCATTGACTAACGAATATTTGTGCGATACTAAGTTCGATAATCATTGAAGTGGTAACACCAATTGGCGCTTAAATTTTCAACTCGTCAGTGGACAATATGTCGTTGAACTTATTAGGTTTTTTTTGTCTTGTAACCTATACAGCATGGGAATAAGTCAATTCAATTTTTCTCGTAGAGTGCCTTAACGACATAAGCCCTACTTATTGCTAATCTTTAAATAATAAAAGTGTGTATAAGTGGAATAAAGTGGTATAAAATGTATTTTTAATATCAAAAAATGGAGTAATCAATGCAATTCAAACAATTTATTATTGGTGTATTACTATCAACTGTTTCATTGAGCGCATTGGCGTTAATAGGAACTCAGCAGGCGCAAATTAATAATTTTAAACCTTTTCTTATTATTACTGTTGTCGTGTCTATTCTTGGTGCAATAGCAACTTATCAAAAGCGCTTACAACGCCACTAAACAAAAAGCGGTATGTTTCGTGGGGTTCACAATTTAACTATTGATGCCAAGGGAAGACTGAAAATTCCAACGCGTCATCAAGTGCAAATTAACGAAATTTGTGCGGGGAAGATAGTGCTTAGTATTCATCCAGATGATCCTTGTTTACTGCTTTACCCTTTAAAAGAATGGCAAATACTTGAAAAGAAAATCAGCACTTTGCCTTCGCTAAACATCCACACAAAACGCTTAAAACGCAAGCTCATTGGTCACGCTACCGATTGTGAATTAGATAGTGCATCACGACTTCTTATTCCTGCAACGCTTAGAGAATACGCTGATTTTAGTAAAAAAATCATCATGAGTGGGCAAGGGCATAATTTTGAACTCTGGGATGAAGATGCTTGGCACAAGCAACTTGATAGCCTTGATTCACTAAGTAAAAAAGAAAGTATTCCAGCAGAGCTTAGTCAACTGTCACTATGACCAGTCATCATCACCAATCTGTGATGTTTAACGAGTCTATTGCAGGATTGGCAATCAAAAATAACGGTATCTATATAGATGCAACTTTTGGTCGAGGTGGACATACGCAAGGCATTCTGAACAAATTAGGCAACGAAGGCAGGCTCATTGCTTTCGACCAAGATATGACTGCCATTGATTATGCTAGAAAAAATTTTAATGATGAGCGATTAGAAGTTATTCACAGTGCTTTTTCTAATATGCACAACTTATTAAATGAGCGTGATTTACTGGGAGAAATTGACGGTATTTTAATGGATCTTGGTGTTTCATCTCCACAACTTGATAATGCCCAGCGTGGTTTTAGTTTTAATGCCGATGGCCCGTTAGATATGCGTATGAACCAAACCAGTGGTACCAATGCAGCCGAATGGCTTGCTACTGCTAGTGAAACTGAGGTTGCCAATGTCATTTATAAATTTGGCGAAGAACGAAAAAGTCGGCATATTGCCAATGCCATTAAAAAATTTCAAGAAGATGCCCCTGTAAAAACCACCTTGCAATTGGCAAATATTGTTGCCAGCGTGGTTAAGGCAAAAAAAAACAAGCACCCTGCCACTCGCACCTTTCAAGCCATTCGCATTTTTATCAATCAAGAACTTCAACAATTATTAGACACACTGGAACAAACACTAAGCACACTTGCACCTGCAGGTCGTTTGTCAATTATTAGTTTTCACTCTATTGAAGACCGTATCGTTAAGCAATTTATTCAAAAACACTCAAAGCAAAAGCAATTACCTAAGGGGTTGCCGATTATGCACAACGAAAATGAACAAATGCCCTTAAAAAACTTAGGAAAATTTTTTGCCAGTGCAGAAGAAATAGGCAATAGTAGACGCTCTAGAAGTGCCATATTACGAATCGCTCAACGAACCACCAAAGTATGTTAAAAATATTCACCGTTACTCGCATTAATACAGTGCTGATTGTTGCTATTATTGCCTTGTCTATTTTGACAATCACTTGGCATAACCAAAACCACTTGCTTTACAAAAAAACCAAGTCTTCACAACAAGACTATCGAAAAATTATAGCCAAGCAAAGGCAGCTACTTATCGAACACTCTGAGCAAATGAGCGGTAACAATATTAAAATAAAAGCCATGAAAATATTGCATATGCAACACCCTGATAAAACAAGGATATTGGCTTTATGATGGCTAAATTTAAGGCATTGTTCCAATTCTCCAGAACACAACATTATTCACGCCGTCAAAATATTATTAAATGGATTTTTATCTTACTTGTCTGTGGTTTTGGTTATCGAGTTATTGCCATTCATCTACTAAATGCTGGCAATATGAGCCTTCAAGAAAAGGGCAAACAACAGGCTTATTACACTTTTTACACCAAAGCACACCGTGGCAATATTTTAGATAGAAACGGCGAGGTGCTTGCCAGTAATTTAATTTTGAAAAAAATCAATTTAGATGTAACCAAAATCCAACCAGCTTTTATTCCAAAACTCGCTACGGCATTAATGATGAAAGAAAAAGAATTGCGAATCGCACTTGAGGAAAAAAACAAAGCACGAAGAGGTAGAAGAAACTTTATTATTCAAAAAAATCTCAAACTTTCCAATCCAATCGTTGAAAATATAGAAAAACTAAAAAAACTTAGATTAAGAATTTGCAAGGAAAAAGAAAAAAAGAAAAAAGTTAAATGGCTTGAAACAGCACTAATTTTTGCCAAACTAAAAACGGAAAACCCGACTTACGAAACAATTAAAATCTGCAAAAAAGAAATAATCGAAGGGGTGGCGTTACAAAACGACTCACGCAGATATTATCCAAAATCTGCCACTTTAGCACCCCTGATTGGTCGTGTTAATCATGATGGTAAAGGTGTTTCTGGTATTGAAGGTGAATTCAATCCAACGCTTTCTGGGCAAAATGGCATTGAACTTTTAAGTTTTAATCAGGCCTCTCAAAAAGCCTATTTCAATTCTGTGGCTCATAAAAAACTCAAGCATGGTAACAATATAACCTTAACTATTGATGCCAATATCCAATTTCACGCCTACACCGCCATTAAAAAATCTGTTGAAAAACACGATGCTGATTCTGGTTCTACTATTATCTTAAGTCCGAATGGTGAAATTTTAGCACTCGCCAATTATCCTGCCGATAACCCAAATGATAAAACTATTTACAATGTGGAAAACTATCGCAATCATGTGCTTTCAGATAAAATTGACCCCGGCTCAACTATGAAGCCGTTTACTATGCTTTTGGCACTTGATAAAAATAAAATTACTGCAACTGATGATGAAACAATTGATGTTAGTAAAAAGATTGGGCATATTAAACCTGATGACAAGTATTACCACTTAACAGTTAAAAAAATTCTACAAAAATCACACAATCTTGGCACCGTTAATGTCTCTGAAAGGCTAACAAAAGAAGAGTTTTACGACACTTGGAATAAATTAGGTTTTGGTCACTCACTTGGACTGATTCCTAGCATTGAAACGCCCGGTATATTAAAAACGCCTGATTCATGGTCGCTGGCAGATAAACGCTCGCTGTCTTTTGGTTATGGCCCTATGCAAACCAATTTGGCACAACTCGCTAGAGCATATTTGGTATTTGCCAATGAAGGGGTCGTGCCACCGCTCAAACTTGTTGAAAACACTAACAGTTATGAACAAAAATCACAGGTTTTTAGTAAAGAATCAACTCGTAAAATTGCTGATTTATTAGATGCGGTTACATCAGCAAAAGGCTCTGGTTATCGTGCACAAATTAAGGGGTATAAAGTTGCAGGAAAAACGGGGACTGCAGAGATGGTAATTGATGGTCGTTACAACAAAGATGGGGCAAAACGCACATTCTTCACTGGTTTTGTGCCTGTTAAAAAACCAAAATATATTATGGTCGTTAGATTAGATTATCCAAAAAAATGTTATACCTACTACAAACCCAAAAAAAAAATCAGCTGTGGGGGTTCAAATTCTGCAGCAATGGTGTTTAAGGATGCTATGAAAAATATCTTAAATAGCGACCAATCCATTAAGCCGCTGTCTAAAAAATAAATCTATGTCTCTTCTAAATATCAAATACAAGGCTATGCCAAGTGCTATTTTCTACCCTTGCCTTTCTGAATGCCTTCCATTACTTTTCTTTGATCCTCTTCTGTATTAGCAGAAGATATTAAACCCTTTACTCTTGCACTTTCTTGATATCTTTCAACTGAATTTAAGGCAGATAAAAATTCATCTTTGGCTTGATTTTCACTTAAATATGGCGTAAGCACACATAATTCTTGTAAACGCTGATAAACACCTGACTTAGGTTTAAAAGGTTGGATTAAATCTTCTTGTGAAATATCTTCGTCTATTTCCGCTGAACGCACTAATTCTAACAATATTTCTGATTTTTCAATACGGCGTACTCGCACCTCAACAGTGCCGTCAGCCAGTGATGGGTAGTTTAATAACAAACTAATCATTTTTGCCATGGAGGCTTTAACCGACTTATTCTCTTTGGGTGTAGAGTTAAACTCAACATAATCCCCGTAATCTTCATTTGCAAAATCAGGCATTGGTGGCTCATATTCTGTGGTAACTGGTGCTTGTATTTGTGCCCATTCTACTTGCTTAGCAAAAACGCTCTTAACCTGTTCAATACTTTGCCCTATAACTTGTGCCACCCCTTCTAATAACTGCTGTTGATAAGTGTCATAAGTAACTAATGCAATCAGCAACAATACCTTCTCTAAGAATGAGGTTTTACCTTCAATGGTATTAAAATCCACTTCTGCCTGAATATGTGCAAATAAAAATTTTGACAACGCCTGTGCTGTTTCAATGCGTTTTTCAAACGCTGATGTTGACTCTTTTTTTACCAAAGTATCGGGGTCTTCGCCATCAGGTAAAAATAAAAATTTAATCAACAAACCTGATTTAATCATTGGCAACGCAATCTTCAACGCCTTCCAAGCAGCGGCACGCCCTGCATCATCTCCATCAAAACAAAAGACAATAATATTGGTAGTGCGTGCTAATATTTGTAAATGCTCTGGCGTGGTTGCTGTGCCTAATGTTGCCACCACCTTAGTAACGCCAGCCTGATGTAGCGCAACCACATCCATATAACCTTCAACGACCAAAATATAGTCTATTGTGCGTGAATACTTGCGTGCGTGATGTAAACCATACAACTCTTTTGATTTGGAAAAAATAGGGCTTTCTTGGGAATTGAGATACTTCGCCTTAGCCTTGTTGTCAAACGCACGCCCACCAAAAGCAATGACATTGCCCTTGCTGTTGTGAATAGGGAACATTAAGCGATCACGGAAAAAATCATAGTCGCCATATTCGCCAGTTTTAACCAACCCTAGTGCTTTTAAATCCACAACCTCCTGTTGAGTGTTCTCAAAATGTAACAACAAGTCCTTATTACTCGGCAGTGCAAAACCCAAATCAAAACGCTTGGCAATTTCCCCATTAATGCCTCGATTTTTTGCATAATTAACCGCCTTTTCCTTGGCTGGAGAATTTTTAAATTGTTGCTGATAAAATTCGCTCACTTTCTCAGACAAAGTGCGATACCGCTCTAATTTAGGGTCAACGGGTTTGGTGTGATTATCGTATTCAATCTTAAGCCCAAATTCATTGGCAATAGCTTCAACCGCCTCCACAAAATCTAAATTATCGTATTTTTGCACAAAACTAATTGCACCACCGCTCTCACCACATTTAAAACAATGATAAAATTGCTCATGTCCGTTCACAGCAAAATTAGGATTTTTACCCCCATGAAATGGACAAGGTGCACGATAACTGCCACCTACTTTTTTAAGCGTTAAACGCTTACTAATCAAATCAACAATATCAATTTGATTAGGTAAATCGTTAATAAAATTTTGACTAATATAAGGCAAATTATGAGCAATATTGACACAATAAAAAATACATTTTAATGAAAAAACAGAATTTTTATCACCTTAAATTTATTCCAACTTGGATTTTAATTTCTCTAATGAAGTTAAGTGCAAAGCTTTCTTTTAAAACGCAAGTAGCGATAGGTAAAGTCATAGGGCGTGTTTTATATCGACTACTAAATAAATTTAGAAGAATTGCACTAATCAATATTGCCAAATGTTTTCCCCATAAAAGCCAAGCTGAAGTTCGGTATTTAGCGAAAAAAAACTTTGAATCTATTGGTATTGCTCTTTTCGAATCGGCCAACTGTTTTTACCTAGATGATGCCACGCTGAGAAAGCGTTATAACATAAATAATATACACATCTTAGAAGAAGCCTTAGCACAGAAAAAAAATGTGATTTTACTGGTAGGGCATTTCACCACAATGATGTTGGCTGGCAGAATGTTATTACAAAATTTTAAGTTTGCCGATGTTTATCGTCCACAAAACAACGCATTATTTGATACAGAAATGACCAAGCAATTTATCAAACACGGCTCAACTATGATTAAAGCCAAAGACTCAAGAGCACTCATTAAAACACTTAAATCTGGATTACCCATTTGGTATGCACCCGACCAAGATTTAGGTATTAAACATTCAACTTTTGCCCCATTTTTTGGCGTGCAAACCGCCACTATTAACGCCACTGCAAAACTGGCAAATATTGAAAATACTGTGATTATTCCCCTCTCTTTTTCACGCAAAAAATCAGGTTACGAATTAGATTTTTCCCACCCGCCAAAAGATTACCCTGTAGCGGATGCACAAGACAATGCCCGTATTACCAATCACATATTAGAAGCACAAATCCTTCAAGCGCCTGAACAATATTTGTGGATTCATCGGCGTTTTAAAAGTCGCCCTGAAAATGAAGAATCTTTTTATTAGAGACCTTTGCATAAATATAAATTTTTGATATGTATTCAGGTTTTATGCAAATTTCTCTAATAAAATATTGGCAAACCAATGGCAATTAGCGTATAATCGCTTCTTTTTATATTTTTAATCAAAATAAACACTATTATGTCAATTAACACACAAGCAATTATTAAAGAATACCAATCTGCTGAAGGCGATACTGGTTCAACCAATGTTCAAGTCGCTTTGCTAACTGCTCGCATTAAGCACTTAACAAATCACTTTAAAACACATAAAAAAGACCATCACTCAAGAAGAGGTTTATTGCGTTTGGTTTCTCAGCGTAAAAAATTATTAACTTATCTTAAAAGTAATGATGTGCCTGCTTATTCAAATTTAATTTCTCGCTTAGGTCTTAGGAAATAATTCTTACGATGCGATAAAAAAGCCCCATTTGGGGCTTTTTTTGTTTCTGAATTTCATTAAAATACCATCATGGAACTTTCACCCACTTATCAAAAAATTGACGACCTAATCCAACGCTCAACTGCCTTATCTCAGCACCTTGATTTAGTAGAAAAGCGTGGTCGCCTAGAGGAAGTGTTATTAGAATTAGAAAACCCAGATATCTGGTCTAATTTAGAAGTAGCACAGGCACTCAGCAAGGAAAAATCAACCTTAGAAACTGTTTGCCAAATTTTTGACCAAGCCAATGCTATATTAGAAGATGCAACAGAGTTATTAGATATGGCACAATCTGAAAACGATGAAGAGACAGCGAATGATGTTATTAATGATTTAAACACCGCTCAATCTGCTATTGAAAAACTAGAATTTGAGCGTATGTTTAGTGGCGATTTGGATGCTAACTCTGCCTATTTAGACATTCAATCTGGTTCAGGTGGCACCGAAGCACAAGACTGGGCAGAAATGGTGTTACGCATGTATTTACGCTGGGGTGAAAAACACAATTTCAAAGTCAAACTAATGGAAGCTTCTGCTGGCGAAGTCGCAGGCATCAAATCTGCCACCATTCATTTTGAAGGAGAATATGCGTTTGGCTGGCTTCGTAGTGAAATCGGCATTCATCGCCTTGTGCGAAAATCTCCCTTCAACGCTAATGGCAAACGCCACACCTCCTTTTGCTCCGTATTCGTCTCTCCCGAAGTTGATGATAATATTGACATTGAAATCAACAAAGTCGATATTCGCCTTGACACCTATCGTGCCTCTGGTGCAGGTGGACAACATGTCAATAAAACCGATTCCGCCGTACGCATCACCCACCTACCCACCAATACCGTCGTGCAATGTCAAGACGGACGCAGTCAGCACGCCAACAAAGACCAAGCTATGAAGCAATTAAAATCCAAGTTATATGAACTAGAAATACAAAAACGCAACAGCGAAAATCAAGCCCTAGAAGACACCAAATCCGACATTGGCTGGGGACACCAAATCCGCTCCTATGTCCTCGACCAATCCCGCATCAAAGACTTACGCACAGGAGTTGAATCATCCAATACCCAAGATGTGTTAGACGGTAATTTAGACAAATTTATCAAAGCAAGCCTCAAAGCGGGGCTATAATTTTTTCTGGTAATCCTTACCCCATTTTTCTAGCAATAAAATAATATTCTTGAGTGATTCCCCTTGCACTGTAAGACTATACTCTACCTTAGGTGGCACAACCTTATACACTTTTCGATGGATTAATCCATCGCTTTCAAGTTCCCTTAATTGCTTGGTAAGCATTCTTTGGGTGATGTTTGGCATAAATCTTTTTAACTCACCAAACCTTTTTTTACCGTCTATCAAATGATATAGAATAATTCCTTTCCATTTACCACCAATCAAACTAAGTGCTAACTCTACAGGGCAATTTTTGCCTCTTTTTTCTTTCTCTTTCACAGTTTTTATACCTCCTTTAGTATATTAAATGATACTATATACCAATTATGTTCCTACTTGACAATAATATACTTTAGTTTTAACATAGCTTCAATCTATTTTGCAAATCAAAATAGAGAAATGTAATTTTTAATAAAATAAGGAGAAAGAAAATGAATAAATATACTTCTAAACTAGCGATTTTTTTTATTTTGATAGGTGTTGGCACCGCTTATGCTTATCAAAAGCAAAATGATGACTTACCCCAAGCAAATACTATCAATATAGATAAAAGCATTAGCAGTAAGCAGGCAGATATAATGATGCTAGCAGCACGAAAATATTCTGCTTTTTGGAATACAGGAGAGGAAAAATACCTATATCAAGCATTGGCACCTAATTTTATAGACCTTAATCTTCCTCAGGGTAGGAAACAAGGCAGGCAAGGTCCTATAGAAGCTTCCAAGTGGTTTAGAGGTGTTGTTCCTGATTTAAAGGCAAAAATTATAGAAATGACTGTTGTTAAAAATAAAGTGATTTTACAATTGGAATTTAGTGGTCATTTCAAAGGTAAATTTCATAACGATATAGGACAAGGTCAAGAAATTAAATTTAGTGCCGTAGATGTCTATACTATTAAAGATGGCAAAATAGCAACAAACTGGCACCTTGAAGACAATCAAACTTTAATCAATCAACTAACCAAACACATACCAGCAAAAGGGTTTCAATTAAAAAGTAGTGTCCTTAAAGAAGGGGAAAGTATTGCTGCCAACCAATATTGGAATCAGTTTGGATGTTCTGGTGCTAACGATAGACCAGATTTATCTTGGTCTGGAGCACCTAAAAATAGCAAAAGTTTTGCTGTTTCGTTTTATGACAAAGATGCCCCAACTGGTAGCGGTTTTTGGCATTGGATAGTTTATGATATTCCAAAAGGTACCACCAATATTTCTGCTAAAAAATTACCAACTGGTGCATTGGCAGCAAATACTGATATTGGCAATAAAGATTACCTAGGCCCTTGCCCGCCAAAAGGCAGAAAACACACCTATGTCTTTACATTGCATGCTTTAGATGTAGAAAATTTAAACCCACCAAAAAATGCAACTTCTGCATTGATAAGGTTTTTTATCAACAAACATACAATTGGTAAAACAACATTATCTGTAACTGCAGGACCAAGGGAATAAAAAATGAAAATATTATTAATAACAGCAGGCTACTCAATTTTTGATGCCAAGGGGCAGTTAAATGGATTTTTAAGTTATTTAACTGACAATCATTTTAGTAAAAAAGGCTATAAAGTTAAAATTTCGGATGTAACAAAAGACACTTGGGATGTAGATAGAGAAGTTGATAAACTTTTGTGGGCAGATGTGATTATTTATATTACACCAATTATGTGGTTTAATATGCCAGCACCTCTGGTTAAATGGCTGGACGAAGTGCTTTTATATCAAAAAACATTTATTATCACAGATGAATATGGCGAAGGCGGTCAAGTGCCAGCTGATAAATTTATGATTGTAACTACCTCTAATATGAAAAGTAGTGATTTGGGCAAAGGTTTTGTTCTAAAAAATGCACCCCATATTGATGATTTGTTACAACCACTAATAATGACTAACCACTATTTAAGTATTCGCAATCAAATCCCAACTTTTCATGCAGATAATGTCATTGCAGGTGATACCGATTGGATCGAAAAAGATTACATTGAACACCTTAATAAGAATTTTTAGCATTTGATTGTAAAAACAAACTCAGCGCTAAAATATTGTCTTGATTAGGGTTGTTTTTGCGAGTGATAATACCAATATGGCGAGATAATTTTGCTTGGTTTTTGTCAATGATTAGCATTGGATATTTATCTAAAATACCACTATTTATGGCGATTTTTGGTAAGAAGCTCACGCCAATTTCCATATTGATCATGGTTACCAGAGTTTCTAAGCTGGCACAAGCGTATTGTGATACCTTGGTTTTATCAATGTGGCTATTGTCTAAAATATGACTACGCAAACAATGCCCTTGTTCTAATAATAGTAAATCATTATTTTGAGTATCTTTGTGTTTAACCAAAACTAAGTCATCTTCAAAAATCGTGGTTTGAACAATGTTTGCTTTTTCCTCAAACGGAAAGGCAAAAATAGCAAAATCTAATTTTAATTGCTCAACTTTCAATAAAAGATTTTGACTGGTGTCTTCAATAATGATAAGCTTAAGTTTGGGGTATTTTTGCTTGACTTTAGTGACAAATTTTGGCAGCAAATAAGCGGCAATTGTTGGAATAACGCCAATTGTAATGGTAGATTCAAAAAAATTTAAATTAGCGACAGCAACTAAATCTTGCATTGAAACTATCACTTTTTCAGCGTATTTAACGACTTTTTCACCCAAGGGAGTAAACAAAACGGACTTATTGTTTCTCTCAACTAACTGAATATTTAAGTCCCGTTCTAACTTATTAATACCTGCACTTAAAGTGGATTGACTAACAAAACAAGCTTTTGCTGCTTTGGAAAAATGTAAATGTTGCTTTAATGCTAACAAATAGTTGAGATTTTTAATAGAAGGTATTATCATAATCGTTTTTTACGATTATTATAACCGATATTATTCGTTTTACTTAATAATTAAACCTGCGTAAGATGATAATTTTTTCAACCAAGGAGCAATTAATGCTAACAAAAAAAATTGGGGAGAGTGTCCCATTAATGACTTTTAAAACCCAAAACAACCATCAATGGCAAGAAGTAAGTACAAATGATATTTTTAACCACAAAACCGTGATTGTATTTGCCCTACCCGGTGCTTATACGCCCACTTGTTCATCCTCTCATTTACCCCGTTTTAACGAACTAGCACCCGTTTTTAAAGACAATGGCGTAGATGAAATTGTTTGTATTTCTGTGAATGATACTTTTGTAATGAACGAATGGAAAAAAGACCAAGAAGCGGAAAATATCACGATGTTGCCCGATGGTAATGGCGAATTTTCCGATGATATGGGAATGCTGGTAAGTAAAAACGATTTAGGGTTTGGCAATCGGTCATGGCGTTATTCAATGCTCGTTAAAAATGGCGTGATTGAAAAAATGTTTATTGAGCCAGAAGTAGATGGCGACCCATTTGAAGTTTCTGATGCCGATACTATGCTCAACTATATTAATGCTGACGCTATCATCCCAAAATCAGCTACAATGTTTAGTCGCAAAGGCTGTCCACATTGCCAAAAAGCCTTAAGTTTATTAAATCAACAAGGGATTTATGTGGAAATTGTTGAGTTAGGATCAGGCGTTACTTCTCGTTCACTACACGCAATGAGTGGTAAAAGTAGCACGCCACAGGTTTTCATTGATGGGGGCTATATTGGTGGCACTAATGAGTTAGAACAATATTTTAAATAAGGAGAATGATAATGAATAAAAAAATCTTAACCAATGCAACAGGTTCACCAGTTGCAGATGATAATAATAGTATTACAGTCGGAGAAAGAGGTGCTTTGACTTTTGATAATCACTATGCTTTTGAAAAGTTAGCCCATTTTAACCGTGAGCGTATTCCAGAACGAGTGGTGCATGCTAGAGGCACAGGGACTTATGGCACATTTACAGTTACAAAATCTTTGAAGGATAAAACCATTGCGAGTTTTTTGCAAACAGTCGGTCAAAAAACTGAAGTGTTTGCACGATTTTCTACTGTCGGCGGTGGACAAGATTCGAGTGATTATGCCAGAGACCCTCGTGGATTTGCCTTGAAGTTTTATACCGATGAAGGTAATTATGATATGGTCGGTAACAATACACCTGTCTTCTTTTTGCGTGATGGCATTAATTTCCCTGATTTTATTCATTCGCAAAAGAAAAATCCAAAAACTAACTTACCTGACCCAGCAGCAATGTTTGAGTTTTGGGCAAATCATCCACAATCATTACATCAAGTTACAATCTTGATGTCCGATAGAGGTATTCCAGCCAATTATCGTCATATGCACGGATTTAGCTCTCATACCTTTAGTTTTTGGAATAGCCAAGGAAAAAGAACTTGGTTTAAGTGGCATTTTAAAACCAATCAAAGTATTAAAAATTTGACCAATGAGCAAGCAGCTACAACTTGCCCATTTGGAGCACAAGAAGATTTAGTTAACGCCATTGAGCAAGGCAATTTTCCAAGTTGGACAGCGAAAATTCAAATGATGAGTGAAGAAGAAGCAAAAGAATACAAAATCAATCCTTTTGATTTAACCAAAGTTTGGCCACATGCTGATTTCCCACTAATGGAAGTGGGTCAACTAGAACTCAATCGCAATGTAGATAATTATTTTGCCGAAACAGAGCAAGCTTGCTTTTCACCAGGTAATTTAGTATCAGGGATTGGTACCTCACCTGACAAAATGCTACAAGCAAGATTATTAGCCTATCCAGATGCACATCGTTACCGTGTGGGTGTTAATGCCAACCAAATTCCTGTCAATGCAGCAAAATGCCCTGTTAATCATTATCAACGAGATGGAAAAATGGCAGGAATTTGTCCTGTGGATGGTGCTCAAATTCAAACAAAAAAAGTTAATTTTTATCCCAACAGTCAAATTAACAATGGTGCGCCAGCACCAACGCCAACCGTGGTAGAGCCACCAATGCCTGTTGAACAAGATGCTTGGATAAAGCGTTACGATACCACAGAAGCAGAGGATTATTACCAACAAGCAGGCGATTTATTTAGATTGATGAATGAATCACAAAAAAATCAACTCACCACTACAATTGCCGAAGGTCTATCGCAAGCAACAACAGAGGTGCAACAAAAAATGCTTGAACAATTTAATAAGGCAGATAATGATTATGCACAGAGAATTAAAACTATAATAAAGAATTTATAGGATAAAACTATGGCAAATGAAGGTTACCACGAAGCAGAAGAAAATTTAACCCAAGAAACCAAGGACATGCACAAAGCAATTGTGTCTTTAATGGAAGAATTAGAGGCAATTGATTGGTATAATCAGCGCATTGATGCGTGTCAAGATAGTGAGTTATCGGCAATTTTGGCACATAATCGTGATGAAGAAAAAGAGCATGCGGCAATGGTGTTAGAATGGATTAGACGCAAGGATAAGGCTTTTGATAAAGAGCTCAAAGACTATCTTTTTACTGACAAACCGATTGCACATTAAACCTAACAAGTTAGAGGTTAAGGGGCGAAAGCCCCTTTTTTATTTATTGGAGAAAAAATGACAAAACATTATGATATGATTGCAATTGGTGCAGGATCTGGTGGCTTATCCGCTGTAGAGCGTGCAGCAGAATATGGAAAAAAATGCTTAGTAATTGAGGTAAAAACTGTAGGTGGCACTTGTGTGAATGTGGGCTGTGTGCCAAAAAAAGTAATGTGGTTTGCAGCTAATGCCGCTACGCAAATTAACAACGCACAAGGGTTTGGGTTTGAAATTGATGTGAAAAAATTTTCATGGGAAAAACTCAAGCAAGGGCGTGAACAATATATTAAAAATATCACCAACTGGTATGACGGCTATTTAGAAGATTTAGGCATTGATTATATCCACGGCTTCGGCAAATTGGTGGATAAAAATACAGTATCCGTGAACGGCGAAACTTACACAGCAAAACATATTGTGCTGTCTCCCGGAGGAGAGCCTACTGTGCCACATATAGAAGGTGCACAACACGGTATTACTTCAGATGGTTTTTTTGAATTAAAAAAATTGCCAAAAAAAGTAGCAGTGATTGGCGGTGGTTATATTGGTGTGGAACTTGCTGGCGTGCTGAATGCTCTGGGCACTGAAGTGCATATTTTTGGTCGTGCCGACACCTTACTAAGGGGGTTTGATTCTATCATTCAGCAAGCATTGGACAAAGACTATACGGCACATGGCATCACTATACATCACAGTTCTCAAATTGAAAAAGTAACGGACGATAAAACCTTAATAACCAATAAAGGTGCGTTTTCTGGTTTTGATGAAATCATTTGGGCAGTCGGTAGAAATCCAATGACACAACATCTCGGTTTAGAAAATGCAGGCATAAAATGTAACCAGCGTGGCTTTATCCAAACAGATAAATTTCAAGTGACTAATATTGACAATATTTTTGCACTTGGTGATGCCACAGGTCGTGCACCACTCACGCCAGTTGCAATCGCTGCTGGCAGAAGGTTATCCGATAGGTTATATCATGATATGACTGATAGGCATTTAGATTACAACAATATTGCCACTGTGGTATTTTCCCATCCGCCAATTGGTACTATCGGATTAACCGAAAATGAAGCAAATGAAAAATTTGATAAAGTCAAAATCTATCAATCAGAATTCACACCGATGGCAGATGCACTACTTGAGCATAAAACCACTACCGCATTGAAATTAGTATGTGTAGGTGAAAATGAAAAAGTGGTCGGTTGCCACATTATGGGGCATGGTGCTGATGAAATGTTACAAGGTTTTGCGGTGGCAATTAAGATGGGAGCAACGAAAAAAGATTTTGACGATACCGTGGCAATTCATCCGACTAGTGCTGAAGAACTGGTAACAATGCGCTAATATTCAATTATTGGTTGGTGCTTGAAAAATGGATTTTTGCTGATTATTCATATTTATACAAAGGTTCTAAATAAATAATTCTATTTAAAGTTACAAACTAGCGGTAAAATCAGTTATTTTAAGACATTAATTATAGTGAACGCACTAGAAAAAATTCGATTTGATGAAACAGGGTTGATTCCTGCTATTGCCCAAGATTTTGAGACAGGTGAAATTTTAATGTTTGCGTGGATGAATAAAGAAGCCTTATTGTTGACGATTGAAAAGCAGCAGGCAATATATTATTCTCGTTCACGCAAAAAATTGTGGTTTAAAGGTGAAGAATCAGGACACACGCAATTGGTTAAAGAAATTTATACTGACTGCGATAATGATGTTATCCTACTTAAGGTAGCACAAATAGGGGGAATTGCTTGTCACACTGGAAGGAAATCTTGTTTTTTTCAAAAATTAGACAATAACAAATGGCAAACCATTACCAAAGTATTAAAAGACCCAAAAGACATTTATGGATGATATTTTAAAAAAATTAGAGCACATATTAGAGCAACGAAAAAGCGCAGAGACAGAAGATTCTTATGTTGCACTTTTATACCGCAAAGGTTTGGATGAAATTTTGAAAAAAATTGGTGAAGAATCCGCTGAGGTCATCATAGCAGCCAAAGACGGTGAGCAAGAAAAAATCATCTATGAAGTGGCAGATTTGTGGTTTCATACACTGGTATTATTGCGCCACAAAGACATTGAAATAGATAAAATAACACAAGAATTATCAAAACGATTTGGCTTATCAGGTTTACAGGAAAAAGCCAACAGAAGTAATTAAACAACAGGAGAGAAATATGATTCCAGGACCATTTGAACTGATTATTATCTTAGTCATTGTCTTATTATTATTTGGCGGTAAACGCCTTAAAAATATTGGCGGTGACTTAGGTGGTGCCATCAAAGGCTTTAAAAAATCAATGAAAGAAAGTGAAAAAATTGATGACAAAGACGGTGTCATTGATGCCAAAGTTGTCAAAGAAGAAGACAAGGTATAAAAGCAAGATCTTTGTATAAATATGAATAATCATCAAGGGTTTACTTCTCCCCCACTTGGCAATTTTTTAAATCCCACTTTAGCCCTGCTAGAGCAAAATTTAAGAAATCTACTAAGTAAGGGAAAATTGAATTTCTCCAATTATTCACACTTATGCAAAAGCCTTGAGGCGAATTATGTTTGATATTGGATTTTGGGAATTCGCCTTAATTGGTATTATTACACTGATTATCGTCGGCCCTGAAAAAATGCCTGCTATTGCGAGAACGGCTGGACGCTATATTGGCAAAGCCAAACAATTTGTTGCTAAAGTTCAAGAGGACATTGGTGCAGAAATTGATACCGATGAAATTAAAAAACATTTGAACACTATGGATAAAGATACCAATATTTTAGAGGTATTTGACGACACCAAGAAAGCAGTCAACGATATTAAAAAAGATGTCGAAAAATCATAGCACCGAAGTTAAAAATATGAGTTTTGTTCAGCATATGGTTGAACTGCGTAACATTTTATTACATTCGGCGATTGCCATTTTGGTTATCTTTGCTGGATTATTTCCCTTTGCCAATGAAGTGTATGCTTTTATTGCTGCACCAATTATCAATGTCTTGCCTGCAGATAGTAGCATTATTGCTATTGGCGTTATATCACCCTTTTTAACACCACTCAAAATGGTGCTTATTATTGCGGTGTATCTAGCAATGCCCTATTTGCTTTATCAAGTTTGGTCGTTTATTGCACCTGCACTCTATCAGCATGAAAAACAAATGATTGTGCCATTGGTGGTTTCATCTACGCTGTTGTTTTATGCAGGCTTACTGTTTTCGTTCTACATTGTTTTTCCAGTTATTTTTAGCTTTTTGTCTAGTATTGGACCTAGTGTGGTGGACTTCACCCCTGACATTCAATATTATTTAGATTTTGTCTTAAAGGTATCATTTGCATTTGGCGTGGCATTTGAAGTGCCGATTGCCACCATATTAATCATTATGTTTAATATGACAACCATTGAGAAACTCAAAAAAAATCGCCCTTATGTGGTTATTGGTGCATTTGTCTTAGGGATGTTGCTCACGCCACCTGATATTATTTCACAAACGCTGATTGCCATTCCAATGTGGCTGTTGTTTGAAGCAGGATTAATTTTTGCACCAATGTTTAAACGCTCAACGCCAATATCAGACGACAAAGACGCTAAATCAACCGTTACTCCAGATAAAAAAGAAGCACCAGATGAAGAGGATTGGGGTGATGAAGAATTGGACAAAATCGACAAAGTCTTTGAGGAATTAGATAAAGAAGATTGATAAACTAAATTATTTAGTTTATTTTTAAAAAAAGGCATTACACTCAAATCATTTTTTTAATACTAACCAAAAAATAGAGAATATAACTAACTAAAATGACGAAATGGCTCTTTAATTAAACTGATATCAAAACTCCCAATTTCAGAAAGTTTCTGTTCATTAATAACCTTAAGTTTTTTATGCCCACAAGAAATTAGCCCTTGCTCCTTAAAAATAACAATAATACGATTAATATGCACCTTGGTTATCCCTAAAGAATCTGCCATATCTGCTTGATTAAGTGGGAAAAATATTTCTCCCGTTACCTGATTAAAATCATCAGGAGATTGCACTCTGATACGAGAATACAATTCCATAATCAAATATGCCAAACCCTCGGTAGCAGTTTTTTGTCCCAAATTAAGTAAGCGTTGCTGGCACAATACTGAATCATTAATTTGTAAATCAATCAAGCGTTTGGCGATATCAGAATTTTCATTAATTATTTTTGATATATTGTCATCAAAAAATAAACAAATTCTTGAATCTGTTACTGCCTGAATAGAGTAAGGCAAATCTCCTTCATTATTACGACTAAAACCAACAAAATCCCCTGGTAATGACACCCTTAGAATTTGCCTTGTGCCATTTTCTAAGTGATTGTATAAAATCAAACAACCTGAATACAAAGTAAAAGCATAATTAATTTTACTTTTTTCTCGATGTAGGATATCTCCTGCAGAAAAATAACAATGTTTGTCACGATACTTTTGTGTAATACGCACCTTGTCTTTGTTTATAGCACCAAACAAAGCACGCGACCTGACAGTGCAATTACTACAATCAGCATCTTTTAAATGAGGGTTTATTGTCATAATCTCACTATACCATAAAAAAAGATAGGTATAAGGAAACGCCAAAAGAAATAAAAAACTAATAAAAGTTAACCGAATACATCATTGGTCATATTCTTAAGCCAACTATATCTATACTCTACTTTTCTAGCTATAAGTATATTACTCCAAAACCTCTGGCAACTTTTCTATTCAAAAAAAACTTATCAAATAATTGGCTATCATCCCCATTTTTGGATAAATAATTATCAAATCTATGTTTATATAAAGGTTTTAATATAAGTTAATTTAATAACTCAAAGGCGTTAATTACGCTTTCTGCCACATCGACAATACGCTTATTTTTATCCATTGCCATTTTACGCAAAGACTGATAAGCCTCATCTTCGCTAATATTCTTGCGTTGCATTAATAAGCCCTTAGCTTTTTCAACGGCTTTACGCTCTGAAAGTTGATTACGGGTTGCGTCCAACTCATCTTTAAGTGCTTGAAACTCTCTAAATCGTGCTATGGCTACATCAATAATCGGCTGCACACGATTCTCCTCAAGTCCATCAACAATATAAGCATTCACACCTGATTTAATCGCCGAACTTGCCATCTCAGAATTTGATTCCTCAGTAAACATTACAATCGGCTTTGGTTTAGTTTTGTTCACATCGGTTAAATTGGCAAATACCTCTTCATTAGGGATATCTGCATTCACAATCACCACATCTGCATGAGTCATTTCATTGCTATTTTGTAAATTAATACTGTTGTCCATACGACAAATTACTTCATGCCCTTTGTCTTGTAAGGCACGACGCAACATCGCCGAACGACCTGTGTTTTCATCAACAAGAATGATTTTAAGTGCTGTATTCATAAGAAATAAATTATACTGTTTTTAAATAAAAAATACCTTGCATTTGCAAGGTAAAAATTATTATAAATTTTTTAAAAAATTAGAAAGATTTACTAACGCTAAATACTGTATTTTTTGGATCCATATCTGCTCCAGTAGCATTATCATTAACTTTAGTAAAGGCCAATGCATAATCTAAACCAGCATAAGATGTACCAAAACTAAACCCATACATTTTATAACCACTAGTATCACCAGAAGTTGATGCATTAGAGTATTGACCAATCGTTAACGACATATCTATGTCGCTAACACTGGTGCTATAACTACCCTCAACATAATTAGCAGCATCCCCTATACCTTTGTAATAAGTTAAACCGAAATCATCATAAGACCCAGTAATATAAGCTTCTTTAAAGTTGTTATCTTTAGTATTGTAAGTATAAGAAATATAGCCCAATTCATAGCCAATACTGCTATTTAGCTCATCTGAATAAGAACCATAGATATCAAATTCAGCAGACATATTATTAGCCCAATCAGCATTAGAACCCCAAACGCCAATCGAAAAACCATTGTCTAAATCATAGTCTAAGCCACCTTGAACAGCTTTTTTATCGCTACTTTGTGTTTTTCCACGCCACACATAATCACTAGCAATGGTAATATTGGCACTCACCGGTGAAGTTACCTCTTCAGCAGCGAGCGATACTGAACTGAGAATTGAAAGCAATCCAGTAGCCAATAATAATTTTTTTGTTAAATTTTTCATTTTTATTTCCTTATATAATTTTAATATCGCCAAAAATACAATATTTCTAACTTATTTTTTCTTACTTAATTGTAAATTCTGGATAGGCATGCAGTCCACACTCTGAAATATCCACACCTTCTGCTTCTTCTTGCTCTGAAACACGAACACCCATAACCACTTTAATAGCCAACCAAAGTATAAGAGATGTACCGAACACCCAAATAAAGATAGTTGCAGCACCAAGTAATTGTCCTGTAAATAACACATCAGGGTTAGTGAGTGGCACTGCTAATAAGCCCCACAATCCAACCACACCATGCACCGAAATTGCACCGACTGGATCGTCAATTTTAAATACCTTGTCTAAGGTTGAAATTGAAAATACAACTAAAATACCACCAACAGCACCAATTAAAGTCGCACCCAAGGCACTCGGTGTATCTGGTCCTGCGGTAATCGCAACCAAACCAGCTAACGCACCATTTAATGCCATAGTAAGGTCAGCTTTGCCCCACAATATCTTAACTAATAGTAGTGCTGCAATCACACCACCTGCCGCCGCTGCATTTGTATTTAAAAATACCATTGCCACTGCATTTGCACTTTCTTTGCTCGCCATTGACAACACTGAACCGCCATTAAAGCCAAACCAGCCCATCCATAAAATAAATGTGCCTAAAGTTGCTAAAGGCATATTTGCACCCATAATTGCATTTGAAGAACCGTCTTTATTGTATTTTCCTCTACGAGCACCAAGCACCAATACACCCGCTAATGCCGCCGCTGCACCTGCCATATGCACAATACCCGAACCTGCAAAATCAGAAAAACCATAATCAGATAATTTAAACAATCCAAATACTGCCTCTCTACCCCAAGTCCATGCACCTTCTAACGGGTAGATAATTGCAGTAAATACCAATGCAAAAGCAAAAAATGAGAATAATTTCATTCTTTCAGCCACCGCACCAGAAACAATCGACATCGCTGTTGCGACAAATACGACTTGGAAGAAAAAATCTGCTGCATTTGAGTATTTATCACCTTGACCACTAATGCCATCTAATAATACACCGCCACCATACATCAAGTCATAACCATATATCATATAAGTAGTGCAAGAAATTGCAAACAATCCGATATTTTTGGTTAAAATTTCTGTCGTATTTTTACTCCTAACAAGACCCGCTTCTAACATTGAGAATCCTGCTGCCATCCACATAACTAATGCACCCATTACTAAAAAGTAAAAAGTATTAATAGCAAATTGCATTTCTAATATTGTATTTTCCATAATTGCCTCCTTAAAGTGCGACTGCACCAGTTTCGCCCGTTCTAATACGGATAACTTGCTCTAAATTGCCAACAAAAATTTTACCGTCACCAATTTTTCCTTCACCATCAGACTTCGCTGATTCGCTAATAACTTTAATCACGCTATCAACTTGGTCTGCGCTAATCGCAATTTCTAATTTAACTTTTGGCAAAAAATCCACTGTGTATTCTGCACCACGATAAAGTTCTGTGTGTCCTTTTTGACGACCAAAGCCTTTGACTTCTGTTACTGTAATACCTGAAACGCCAATTTCAGATAGGGCTTCTCTTACTTCATCAAGTTTAAAGGGCTTAATAATTGCTACCACCATTTTCATATAATTCTCCTATTCTCAAAAACAAAAAAAAGCCAACAACTGCACTTGCAAAATATGCAAATACAATTTGTTGGCTTCTATACCTTTTTTCAGTTCCACCTTGAAACTGGCAAAAAAAAATGTTTATCCAAACCTTTTAATTAAAAAAAGTTCAAATAAACATCAGTGTTTTATGTTAAATCCCACCTTTGGGAAGCAACTGGGGAAGAATTATAAATTAAATAAATATTTTGTCAAGTATTTATTGAATTATTGCCAAATATTTTTCTTCGGTCAATATTTCTACGCCGAATTTTTCTGCATTTTCAATTTTTTTATCCCCTACTTTTTCACCTATCACCAAATAATCTGTCTTTGCACTCACGCTGGTTACCACTTGAATACCAATGGACTTGGCATATTTTTTCATTGCCTCTCTTGGGTTACTCATCTTGCCAGTAAACACCACTTTTTTACCATTAAGTTTATGTGTAAATTCTACCAAATCTTTTTGCAAATACGTTAATTCTAAATTAAAATTGCGTTGGCTTAATAATTCAAATTCATCCTTAATACTTCTAAGTCCTGTAACAATAGCGTATGCAGTGAGTTCGGCAAAGCCTTCAATTTCAGCTATTTTTTCAATATCAAGTGCAAAAATATCGCTAAGTGGATAAGCTTTAAGTAAATTTTCACAATTCCCTATGCTTAATCTAACAACGCCAAATGCCGCTAAAAAACGCCAATCTTCAATTTGCTCAGTGCTTGATCTTTCTAATTGCCCAACAAGATTGCTACTGGTTTTTTCACCAAAACCCATTGCCATTAAACGCACTGAATTCAAGGCATAAATCTCTGAAATTTTACGAATATCTTGTTTATATAATTTTTCAATAGTGGCAATGCCAAAACCATCATTGTTGGCGAGTATCTTAAAAAAATATGCCATTTTTCCAATAACTTGTGCTGGGCATTCTTGATGATTAATACACATTAAAAAATCAGATTCCCATTGTAACGGCTTGTTGCAACTTGGGCAGACTTCTGGAATGTCGGTCGGTGCTGATTTTAAAACTTGATTGATTTTGGGGATAACTAAACCAGAGCGAGTTAGCTCAATGATTGAGCCACTGCCCAGCCCTTGTTCCTTGACCAAGCCGTAATGATGTCCTGTTGCACGATGAATGGTCGCACCACTAAGTAAAGTTGGTTCTAATTCTGCCACAGGGGTGATTTTTCCTGTGCGTCCGACTTGGGGGGTAACGGACAGAACCTTAACTTGTGCCTTATCTCTATTCTCTTTAAAAGCAATTTGCCAACGATGAAATTTTCGATTGGCACCCATACAGTTTTTCAACGCATCATCTGCTACTGCAAACACCACGCCATCTATATCAAAATCAACACTCTCCAATATATGATTAACAATTTGTGTAAATTGCCCCTCTAATTCGTTAATATTAACTGACTTAGTCGGCAACTGAGCAAAAGGCACAAATAAAGCGGCTTTGGCATCAATCGCTTGTTGTGCTTTGATATCAAGTTCTTTTTCTTTAATAAGGCTTGCTTGAAAATTACGCGGATATTCAAAATCACCAGACAAATGAGATTTAAAATAACTTTTCTTAACCACAATTTCTCCTGCACCTTGCCCACGCTCAGAATCATTATAAATTTGTAATCCTCGCTCAAACACACGACTAATATCACTGCCTTTTTTGCCATCGCCTCTAGTGTATAGCCCTTTACCGTCATCATAACCTGCAAAGCCATCTAACTTAGGTGTGGCTTTGATTTGAATTTTATTATCAGCAAGGTTGATAATAGAGGCAGATTTTTGAATGCGTTCTAACCATTTGCTTATCTCTTGCCACGAATACGCTTTATCTATAGAAAGCATAATTTCTGGTAGCAACACCTTCTCTTCAGAAAACCCTTGCCCTTCTGGCTCTACAGATTGAAATAATGAATGATGTGGTAGCCTTTCCTTGAGTGCAGCAAGATAAATAAAATCATAATCTTTGTCGGTAACAATGGGCTCTCCTGCTCGATAAGCAAGATTAGCAGTTTGGCAAAACTGCGCCAAATCCTCATCTGACAAATCATCCAGTGAAATTTCTTGCTGAATAATTTGGTCAATAAAAGATTTTTGCATAATAATTGCTGTCTCTAGATTTTATAAATCCACTAAAAAGGAAAATATGACTGTTTTTTTACTAAAATTGCTTGGCTATATTACCCAATAACTCGTAACTAAAATCAATCGTTTCCTTTTTATTTTGTTCAGACAAATCGTTAAAATACACTTCTGTTGCATTATTGCTAATCTGTTTCACAACAATTTGATATGATTCCTTAATCGCATCATCACCAAAAACACTCGAAAGAATACCTTTGTCTTTTTCCTTGGCAATATTAATATAAAAACTACCTTCTTTCACATCTTTATCTTCAACATCAACGCCTAACTGGTCAAGTGCCCAACCAATACTTACCCAAGTGCTGTATTTATTTAAAGAAAATTTAAGCTTTGCATAGCCACCAACCCCTTTAACAAACTCTACACTTGTTTTCTCTTTCTTTTGGGTTGCAATAATTTGATCTTTTGCTTTCATATTATCGCTACCCAGATAAAGCATAAAACGATAAAGCATTTCAGTTTCTAATGCCTCATCTTTGGAATGAACCTGCCAAATAGTATTTTCACCTTCACCACCTGTATCGGTAATCACTTCTTTCATAGAACTTAGGGTTAGGTAAACTTCGGTTTTTTTGTTGTCTTTTGTGGGTTCGATTCTTATTCTATATTTGTCAATAGTTGGCAATGCATATCTTACAGAAACTGCCTTTTGCAAAATTGATCTGAAAAAGCCAACAGATTGATCAGGAATTTCAGGATAATTTTCTAAAAAATCCGTTTCCATTATGCCAATTTTTTTATTGAATTTTTTAATCTCAAAGCCATGCGACTTAAAGAAAGATTGTGCTAAATCCCATACCACGCCTAATTTTTTATCAACCACCAACCAACGAATTTGACCCAATTTTTTCACTTGAATATCAGCAGATGTGTCTAAAACTTTTGACACACTACTTGCAACTGCATCATTATGAGAAAAACTAATCCTATTCTCTTCAACATTTGATGCATGCTCACTCAGCTTAAAGGCATCTTGAGAATTGGGCTTAGTTAAATCTGGTGGCACTTCCAAAGAAGTTATTGTTTTATTTGCATAATATTGAATATCAATTTCACCAAGATTTACTTGCTTATCTTTCTCGTCTTGCTCTAATGAAAAACAACCTGCTACAGAAAAGGCGAGCAATGTAATTGTAAATATTTTTATCATATTGTAACTCCTAAATCAGCCAAATCTTGTTCTAATATATCTTGAGCATTCTGTGATAATTCTGTTAAAGGCAAGCGAATACCATGCTTGCATTTTCCCATTTTATACATAGCCCATTTCACTGGAATTGGATTTGACTCAATAAATAAATGTTGATGTAAATTGTGTAAATTTGCATCAATCTCTTGTGCTGTTTTTTCATCACCTTCAAAAGCCGCTTGATAGGCATTTGATACTTCCTTCGGTGCTACATTACTCGTTACTGAAATACCACCATGACCGCCCATTAAGATAAATTCAACTGCAGTCGCATCATCACCACTATACAATAAAAAATCTGCTGGGCAATTATTCATTAATGCTTGTGCAACTTTTAAATCCCCCGTAGCATCTTTAATACCAATAATATTGTCAACTTTGGACAAACGCACGGTGGTCTCTACAGACAAATCTATTGCTGTTCTGCTTGGCACATTATACAAAATTTGGTCAATATCAACTGCTTCAGCAATGGCTTTGTAATGTTGATACAACCCTTCTTGTGTCGGCTTATTGTAATAAGGTGTAACCAATAAACACGCATCTGCCCCTATATCTTTAGCAGCCTGAGTCAACTCAATTGCCTCAGAAGTAGAATTAGCACCTGTGCCTGCAATAATAGCAATACGCCCTTTGGCAATATCAATGGTTTTTTGCATTACCTCAATGTGTTCAACCTGATTTAATGTTGCACTCTCACCAGTGGTTCCCATAGAGACAATAGCCTTAGTGCCATTCTCAATATGAAATTCAATCAAGTTTGCCAAAGCATCAAAATCTATTGACCCATCTGCAAACATCGGAGTAATTAGGGCGACCATTGCGCCTGTTAATGGGTGTTCAATTTTCATCGCCTTATTATATATGAGACCTTTATATAAATATGAATTTTTCTAATCAACCATATTGATACAAAAACTTCATACAAATAACAACTTTTTTAGACATAAAAACCCCACTAAAACAAAATTTTAGTGAGATTTGATTTAAAGATACAGTCTATAGATTGTAACCTACTTCCTCATGTGAAGTAATGTTCAAACCTTGTTGCTCCTCCTCTG
>NZ_CAHJWD020000479.1 GCF_903642095.1 Bathymodiolus brooksi thiotrophic gill symbiont
ACCAGACTCTAAATTGGTGTTTGGGTTAATGGTTAAAGTTTTGTTATCTGTGCCACTAATGGTTATGTCGGAATTTTGAATACCCAGTGTTGCAAATGTAGTGCCATCACTTTCTTTAATGACAATATTACCCGTTCCTTTGGCAATGGCTTCACTAAATGTTGCGGCAAGGTTGCTATTTGGCGCTATTGCATCTACAGTTTTTACTGTGATTGTAGGAGCAGCTGTATCTACTGTAATAGCCAAAACAGCAGAAACATCACTAACATTATCTGCCGCATCAATTGCTTGTGCAGTAATCTCGTGTACCGAACCAGCTAACAAGTCTATATCCAAAGTAAAGTTACCACCGCTATTCACAGTTACTGTGCCCAATGAAGTGGTGCCATTAAATAACTCTACCGTGGCATTTGCTTCTGCTGTTCCAGAAATGGTTAAACCACTTGTTTCCTTGGTAAGGTTATCGCTATTACTGCTACCACTATCATCTTCATTAGCCAAGTCCAAACTTATTGGTGCAGTTGGACTTGAAGTATCAATGGTTACTGTGGTAGTTGAAGCCGTAGAGACATTACCTGCAATATCAACCGTATAAACTCTGTATACACCATCCTCTAAATCAGTTGCCGCCAAATCAGTTGCCGTATTTGCCGTTGCAATGGTAACTTTGTTTACTTTATTTGCTAATGCCAAAGTGTCAAGCATAGCTTGAGTAGTGCCAACATTAACGACTACTGAACTGTGAACCAAGTATGCTGTGCCAGTTTCAGAACTTTGCACAGATACATTGCCTGTATTTTTAGTGTCCGTTGTCGTGCTGAGTGTTACCAGTGGGTTACCAGTGTCTAAGGTGTAACTATTATCACTT
>NZ_CAHJWD020000480.1 GCF_903642095.1 Bathymodiolus brooksi thiotrophic gill symbiont
GTACGGTACCATTGTTATTACCTTTATTCGGTAGTGTGCCAACAGATCTGGCGTAATGTCTTACCGTTGTTCTTTCCGAGATATACAGGGGTCAAAAAGACCCAACACTATAAACTTTTTATTTCAAATCCTATTGTTCTATTTTGAAGAACTAAAAAAAAACCAACAGCAACATAACAGGACGTACAGTGAGCGCCCTCCTTACAGAAGAACTTCTGGAAAAAATAATGCTTGCAAAAACTAAACATAAGAAACTCTGGAAGTTTTATTGAAATCCATTCTGTTGTTTAGGAAGAGTTATGGATAACGCAACAGTATCCTCTCTCTATTGTATAGCCTTGTATGACAATTACATAGCCTTAAATGACAAAGTCCAAAAGTGAAGAAATTTTAGCAAGAACTGTTAAAATGGGAAAACAAAAATAGAAGGTGCACAATGCCATTTGGTACTAAAGAATTCATGAAATTAATGAACCTTGCCATATGGTATTAAAGATTTCCTGTAAGATTCATTCAATTCCATCAAGTTGTTAAGGAGGAATTGCATAGGCAGTGAGGGAAGCACTCACGGACAAACGGACATATACTATATACCCCCCTCCCGCTGGATAGCGGGGGGTATAAAAATATGTGCCGTATCAAATTTTATTAATACCGGAAAAATTTTTGGAGGGGGGGTGATTTGGGTTTTTTTAATATGAAAAGGGATCAAAGGGAAAAAAGGTACTTTTACAAGATATGTAGATTTTTTTTAAATTTCTAAAGTTAATTTTTGATAGGATTTGTATACCTCCGCCAAAAAAAGATTGGGGTATATAGGACTTCTGCTGTCCGTTCGTTCGTTTGTCCGTCCGGTCGTCACACTTTTTCGTCTCTCCGACACACTTTTAAATTTTGCTCGGACGGGGATATTTATTAGTGAACTTTAACTACTGCACTTCTGTTATTTTAATTCCTCTCCTTTCAACAGACTTGACGTTGCTCTTATGGTTCCCAAATTTAAAAGAAGCCACTAAGTGAAAAGGACAGACTCCCGCTGAATAAATGCATAGTATTCTTGTTCAATGGTGATCAAATCCTGTCCTCTCCTGATGAAAGACACTGAGACATGTGTGGGAAGTAGTCTAGCATCGTA
>NZ_CAHJWD020000481.1 GCF_903642095.1 Bathymodiolus brooksi thiotrophic gill symbiont
ATTGTGTATTAACATGTCGGTGGTAGTTTTTATTGTGTATTAACATGTACGGTGGTAGTTTTTATTGTGTATTAACATGTAGGTGGTAGTTTTTATTGTGTATTAACATGTACGGTGGTAGTTTTTATTTAGTTCTAATAATAAAACCCTAAATGCTCGCTTACTCGCAAGGGTTATAACGGGATGCCATTACACGTAATGGAGCAGCCGCCGAGATTTTTTGCGCTCGCTTACAGAGTTTCTGACGCCTGCATTTATCAATAATAAGACATAACCTTTCCTTTTGTCCATTATTATAACAAGTTTTTATCACCTACCAGTATTTTAGAATGTAATTCCCACAAAATAAAAATCTTCTCTCTGAACATTTTGAATTTCGTCATTTCCGGCCTCACTATTTGGATGTCGATACCATATTTGGCGATTTAGGCGTGAATGTTTACATCAGCGTGTAGTAAGAAATACCATATTTAGAAAAGCTCCGCCTTCCGTAGTTTCCGGTTATGGAAAACGATCGATAAATTTGAACAAGGTTGTTGCTACCTTTGAAAAGCATATATTTCTCAGCCAAACCGATTTAACAAGGACTGGGATCATCAGTAATAGTTATAATGAAATGTTTGAAGCGTAAATAGTGAGTTTTTATGTTTCAACTGCAACTTTTTTTTTGCTCCATTGTGACGAATGGGACCGCGTTGTAGCTCTGCCGAGACACAAGTTTGTCACAGGAGCTACATTATTGCAGCTAGATCCCTGTATCGGCCTTGATTCCAATTTTCACACCATAATCACTCATACTCATAGTAGTTATCAAATGTATATAGTTTTAACCTTTGATTCATTGTTTATTGTACATATGTTAACTTATGTATTAACTAAATTTAATACGGCGCTCGGCCAATAATCTTCAGTAGTGAAGGACGGCCAGAAATATAAAGAAGAAGAAGTCTCAGCGACCCCCTCTGTATAACGACTTCCTTTTTTAGCCAATCTTATTTATTCCTCCCCAGCGTTTTCCCGTGCATTCGACCTTTATATAACGACCCACTGTCTAACGCGACTAACGACCGTGTTCTTTGGGTAAAAATCCTTCATATAACGACTATTAGAAGATTATTATCAAACCGGAAGTTAGATAATAAATAAACAAACACAGTCCCGACTTTGGAAAATTTTCCGTTTTGCCCAGCTGATGCAGCGATTGTTGCCAATATCCCTCTTGCTGATATCGGCATGATCTACTGACTGAGTCCATACCTGTTACTAGTTCATAATAATAGATTTTTCATATTAAATGAAGTCACGATTAGCGTTATTGTGTATCCGCCATTTTTTTTACAGGTAAGATGTTCACGTGATGATTTATTATTGTTGTTTGGTTTATTTGGGTTTATTTCTTATTTATATTAAATATTTAAAATTGCTTACTATAGAAAATACCGTTTTAATCTTTCAGTTTTATAAATAAATAATCGTGATTTTGAAAATTATTGAATTATGAAGTACTGGTTCCCAGCATATATTTCTGTCAATATTCGTTTAACGTGCGGTAACAGATCAAGGTAAACACATGCTGATTGTGTGATTAGGCTATTTATAGCTTTCGGCGAGTGATTGAAGTTGAATTTTAACGTTTTGTCAGGAAATTTCATTAGTCTGTTATCAGTCGATATTGAATGACACGGAAGAAACGAAAGTTGCTGGCCCAAGTGGCCCGAGAATATCAACTGGCCCAGCGGGCCGATCTTTGTTCAGTTTGACTGGCCCGACCGTAAATATACTGGCCACGGGCCAGCGGGCCAGCGGTTACGTCGACCCCTGCAACCCTCGAGAGACTAAAAGCGGTAGGGTCTGGGGGGTTTGCCCCTCCCCAAAAATGTTTTTTTCAGAAGGACGCAAAATGGTGCATTATGTTGCATTTTGGATATACAATCTGTTCTGTCAAATCTTTAAATATAAATGTAGTATGAAAAAACCATGAAAAAATGGACATATTCATTCAGACATTGATCTGTTGATGTTTAGGAATCATAAGTTCAAAATGTAGTGCTTCAAAACTTTATTTTAAATACAGTTTCTGATTGGCTTAATGATAAAGAATTGACCAATGGAAGTTTCCGGTACAAATTTAAGAGGGAAACGATTACGGAAAGGGCCTAAATAATTTGGATTTGTACACATTTATACGTCGTAGAAATCTACAAGAATAATCAACATGTGAACAATTCACGATAATGTTTTTTTTACATTTTTTTTAAATCGGTAGGAAAACATCTAAAATCGGTAGGCGGTAGAAGACTTAAAAAATCGGTAGACTACCGCGTAAATCGGTAGAGTTGGCATGTATGTATGCATAAGGTTTTGAAAGTGTTTTTCTTTGAGACATTTTGGGCAATTGTGTAT
>NZ_CAHJWD020000482.1 GCF_903642095.1 Bathymodiolus brooksi thiotrophic gill symbiont
ATCTTAACAGGCAATGGTGGCACTGATGTGTTTAATGCAGGTGCAGGTGATGATACTATCATCATTAATGACGACAACCTTGCTAAACTCTACAGCAACACACTTGCTAGTCATTTACTCGCTCGTGTTGATGGTGGTGGTAATACGGATACTCTGAAATTAGCGGGTTCAGATCTTAACTTAGACCTTACTCAAATAGACAATGGTCGCATACAAGATATTGAAATCATTGATTTGACAGGTTCAGGTGATAATACCTTGAAACTTAATCTTAATGACTTGTTAGATATTTCTAGTGAAACCAATACGCTTAAAGTTATTGGTGATTCAGGTGATAAAGTTGAGGCGACTGGATTTAACAAATCAACAGCAAGTGATGTTGCTAATGGGATTACTCTTGGCAAGGTTACTTATGATGTTTATATTAACGCTAGTGCCTCCACTGCGCAATTATGGGTAGATCAAGATTTGACAGTGGTTTAGATAACTATCCTATTGTTGCCTTTGGTTGCTATTTTTACTCCATTAGTCAAGGGGTAAAGGCGTGTTGACTTTGAAAAATTAGCGTCCAAAATGATCTAAATGCAGTGCTTTATTTTAAGTTCTTATTTGGAAATGGAAATAATTATTTTTTTCATTAAGGTGTTATAAATATTCTATTATATAATTACGCCTATTACTCTATTTTTTAAACTAGATAGAATAAGGGTAGCAAAAAAAAATAAAAAAAAATAAAAAAGAGGTAATTATGCAAGTAAAAACACAAAAACAAGTTATGACATTACAAAATAAAGCGCAAAAAGTCGCTGATAAACTCAACGAAGAAGTGATTTTT
>NZ_CAHJWD020000483.1 GCF_903642095.1 Bathymodiolus brooksi thiotrophic gill symbiont
AAGAAAATGTAATGTGCATTCGTAGACTTCGAAAAAGCATTCGACAATATTTGGAGGGTAGCATTGTGGTATAAGTTGTTATTAAATAAAATAAATGGAAAAATGTATAATTTCATAGTAAATATGTATAATAGTATTAAATCATGTATTGTTTATAATGATAACAAGTCAGATTTCTTTTCAAGTGAAGTGGGCGTTAGACAAGGTGAAAACTTGTCCCCTTTCTTATTTGCAGTATTTTTAAATGACCTTGAACAGTTTATGGAAGACAAGAATATTACAGGTTTAGAAAGTATTTCTAGCGAACTAGAAGCACAATTGGAAATATATTTAAAAATGTTCGCCCTTTTATACGCAGATGACACTGTTCTAATGTCAGAGACTTCTGACGGATTACAAACTTTACTAAATAATTTTTATGAATACAGTAAATTGTGGAAACTTAAAGTAAACATTGACAAAACAAAAATTATGGTTTTTTCCACGAGCCGAACTGCAGAAAATGTACACTTCCTGTATAATGAAAAAGAAATTGAAACTGTGACCGAATTTAATTATTTAGGTGTTACTTTTACAAAAAATGGAAAGTTTAAATTAGCAAAACAAAAAAATATTGAAAAAGCTACAAAAGCCATGTATGAAGTTATCAGAAGGGGAAAAAGACATAATCTATCAATCGAATGCTTGTTAGATTTATTTGACAAAATTGTAAAACCTATATTACTATATGGCTGTGAAGTTTGGGGATTTAGTGATAATTATGTAATTGAAAAAATTCATTTGAAATTCTGCAAATTAATACTTCACTTGAAGCAAAGCACGCCAAATTTTATGATATACGGCGAGCTTGGTCGCTTTCCACTTTACATAGATATAAAAACTAGAGTAATATCTTATTGGTGCAAATTACTTACTGGAAAAGCTTCCAAGCTGTCGGCCATATCTTATAAACTTTTGCATAGTTTTTTTTGTAATGGAAATATATCTGCCCCTTGGGTAAAATTTGCAAAAGATATATTGGATAACTGTGGCTTATCAAATGTATGGACATTTCAGAATATAAACTTTAATACTGAGTGGGTGATCGCTTATGTGAAATTACGTCTCCGAGATCATTTTTTACAAGAATGGAATAGCAATTTAGAAAATTCCCCAAAGGCATTGAACTACAGACTTTATAAACAAATATTCGAATTTGAAAACTATTTTAATATTTTAGAAAATAAAGACATTTTCACTTTTTGCAAATTTAGAACCACCAATACAAAATTACCCATAGAAACTGGAAGATGGAATAATATCGCAAGGGAAAATAGAAAATGTCAACTCTGTCAAGAAAATCAAATTGGGGACGAATTTCATTATATAATGCGATGCAGTTATTTCCATGACAAAAGAGAATCATGCATTGAAAAGCGGTACTTAACTAGAATTAATGTTTTGAAATTTAAAGAAATAATAAGTAGTAAAACACAATCAAAATTAAGGAAACTCTGTCAGTTGATCAGAAACATTAATTCTAGTTTACTACCTCCTGGGTAATTACTATTGTTATTATTGTATTTATTGTATTTATTTATTTTCTGTATATATTGTATCTCTATACCAATGTATTACGATGGTTTATGAGAATAAAGATTGTATATGTATGTATTTTTTCATATGATGATTTTTCCTGTAGGGCTAAAGTATCACAAAAAGTATTATTTCTGGTTGCTCGAAGCATGGCTCTATATAAGGGGAGGTATTCGTCCATATACCATATTTCACAATTATAACTTAAAATGGGACGGATCAGCGTGTCAAAGAGTTTACACGAGAGGTTGACAGGTAGTTGTTCAAAATTTGAGAAAAGTTTTCGCATTTATAACCACGAGACTACATGACCCCTCGATGACCCGAATGCTATTCTCTTATCCAAACATATCCGGGTATTTAATAATAACACTTTTTTTTAGCAATCAATTTTAATCGTTTCATTTATATAAATCGTTATTCAATAATTCGTCTATTTTATTAACAAAAATAAACTATTGTAAAGAAAATATTACTTATTAGCAAAGTGTATGAATGGATCAGAGACTATATTATGTAACCTTGTACATGTCAATAAAAAAAAAATGTCGGATGTAAAAATACGGATGAAAACACATAAATTGACGCTACATTGTAGGAATAATGACATTCTTTTCTTAAGAAAGGATAAATACAGCAAGCAAGCTTGTTATACATTTAAATTTCACCCCGAGATCAAAATATTACTAAAACTAGGATGTCAACAAACAACATGCATAACCAACAAAACACGTGACGCTATCAAAAAAAAAAATATCGTTAACTAATGAAATAGAAAATTGAAGTACAACTTTTTAAAATATTTTATTGAATAAAAATACAATAATGAATGGAGTATGTGATCTGAGCTCTTCCTGTCCAAAAATATGTAGAAGAATATTCGATTATTAGCATCGTGTTATCGGTTTTCGTGCTATTATCGATTTTCAGATATAGCGATTAACAGTGTTAACCCTTCATTCATATGACGATTGGAATTTTCAAAGAATGCCTAGTTAAATATTTCTTTGTACATAAGATTGTTTTTAAAGCCATTCTTGTATTTTAATATACTCTCGATTATCTGGCAACTTTTGCTGTCAGTAAAATGGCGTCATCTGTTTTCGTATGAAGTAAAAACAGGGCCGATATACGGGATGGAAACGAATATAAAATCCGGAAATGGCTGGTTTTAAAATTTCATGGTTCTG
>NZ_CAHJWD020000484.1 GCF_903642095.1 Bathymodiolus brooksi thiotrophic gill symbiont
GTCACTACCCGGCGCTTTATTATTTTTCAAACCTTTTATTGCATCTAAAACCTCCTTTTCTGTAATTATCCCATTCAACATTTCGTTATACATAGGGTCATTACAGACTTCGTCAATATTGATATCACTATATTCCTCTTCACAAAAATTTAAATTCTTAAAATATTCAAAGAATGTATCAATATCAACAGGTGGGGTTTCTTTTCTATTACCAGAATATTTTTTCAAAGTCTTCCAGAATCCTTTCGTATCATTTTTTGACAGTGCTCTCAGTTCAGATGCACATTTTTCTTTATATTTTTGATAACTTGTATTTAAAGTCTTACGGTATTCTTTTGCTTTTATATTCATTGTATTTTTATTTGCACCTGATTTCACTCTATTATATGAGAGTCTTGCCATATTAAACTGATTTCGTTTTTCTTTACATAGTTTATCATACCACGGTTTCTGATCACAGTTCGGAGCAACATTCTTTATTTTAACCTTGCCCTGTAATTTCTGGGCAGTATCTAAAAGTACATGACCTAGGTCAGTAACTAGACCGTTCAACTGATCAGTTGTAATTGTGTTTTTATCAATATCACTTAATTGACCGTCAATGTGTTGTAGTGTGTCGTCATTGGATAATATATGGACAAAATCGTCTGTTTTACGGTAATCCCATCTAATGTGAGTATCTTGATTTTTCAATTTGTTATTGTCGTTGTGAATACTATTACACTTATTAGGTGTATTAAATAACAATGTAAAACTAAGTCTACAGTGGACATCTGAAAACATAGGGTTAAAGTCTTCAACTTTAAAATAACTAATGAAATCAAACATGCTAGGAT
The DNA here is from genome assembly GCF_903642095.1 of Bathymodiolus brooksi thiotrophic gill symbiont. Taxonomy (GTDB): domain Bacteria; phylum Pseudomonadota; class Gammaproteobacteria; order PS1; family Pseudothioglobaceae; genus Thiodubiliella. The sequence goes on from NZ_CAHJWD020000484.1 coordinate 837, forward strand.
GTACAATTAAATAATCAACTAGACTAGAGTCTTTACATGTATTACGACCAATAGATCTATCTGTAAATATTCTACCATTACAAATAAAAAGACCACATCTTTTACAACATTCTAATAAAAGATTACCATATTTATTGACTCTACCTTTATCACAACTATACCTTTGCAAAGGAATATTTTTTTTTCCAATATAAGATAAGCAAAAATAT
>NZ_CAHJWD020000485.1 GCF_903642095.1 Bathymodiolus brooksi thiotrophic gill symbiont
TAAACAAGACGTCATTGCATTTGTAAACACGGTGACGCAGTTTATTCATCGTGGCAGTTATGCACATATCGTCACGGTTGTAAGGAAGTTTTCGTGAATTTGTTGGTTAGAAAAATAATTTATGACTACATGTATCACGTAGATCTTGAAAATAATGAGAGATTGTGTGAATATTCAGCTATAGTAGAATACATGTAGTTGTTCCAACTTCCAAGGATATTGTGACACAACCTCGCAAATAGTACTGTTTACAAAACATCCTAGACCTGCAAGAATAAATAAAATATATCATCCTAGCGGGTACTTATCGATTAACTTGAAGAAAATTAATCTAAATCTTGTATATTTTGTTGTCCGACTATCCTATAAAAGGGGAGGTCCTTATAAAAAAGGGAAATCAAAAGAAGTCTTTTTCCCCCTAAGCGACTGGCAGGTATTCGTACAAAAACCAGCTTTGTAATGTTAATGCTTTAAAGTTGGCATTTTGTTAGACTTCTGCATGGTTTTATAGTTTATCATATTTATATCACATTAAACATGCAATTTGTAAATTATCATATTATGGAGCATCAAATAAAACTTTTTTAAAGGCCCAACTTAAAACTGGTGTGCCCCTTTTGTTAGAGAATGTATAAAGTATGTGTGTGTAAGACACTTTAGATGTACTAACTTAAAAATGACTTAGTTCAACTATATATCATTTTGTGATTTTTTAGAAGTCAAAATCCTGTAAGAATGCACACCTTTAGTATTTGTACATTAAACACACTACAAAATATTACAAAAACTCTAGCTCAAAACTATAGGGAGGGACAGACAGGGGTTAAATAGTATGCCCTGATACAGGGCTATACATTAACAGTCATGTTCCATTCTTACATGTATGTCAAGCACATTATTATGGTGTGGTTTCTGTTCATGAGGCACTCCATCCTTTCTTGTTTATGCCAATGTCAGGAGACCAATAATAACATATAAGGATTAGTATGGAAAAAGTGCTAAATTCAGGAACAAGTCAGTCTTGGTTGGGCAA
>NZ_CAHJWD020000486.1 GCF_903642095.1 Bathymodiolus brooksi thiotrophic gill symbiont
GGTCGTAATCAATACTTAGCAGTAAAGCATGACCTATTGGAGCTATATTTCTATATAACTCTGAGTAACTAAAGTTCATAAATTATTTTCCAATCTTAGTAGTCAAATCCTTATTAAATGTTCCTAATCTAGTTTTATCAGATGCTAAATTCTTTATACTTTTTGCCATTTTCCAAGCACCTCCGTTATGTCCAGTATTATCTCTTGTTATGTAATAATTTCCTTTTTTATAAATAGCTTCTCCGTTAATTTTTTGTTTAATTTTTTGAAATCCTAACTTGCTTGCTTGCTTGCCTCTGGGGTTGTTTTAAATACTGGGGCTGCAATTTTTCTAGCCTTGTTGACAGCATTTAAACCTTTGACTGCATACTCAACAACCTTAAACCAAGCATTATAAAGATGAACCATCCCCGCCTGAACAGCCCCATCTTCAAAACTACCGCCCCCTGCTTTGGCTGCCAGCCCACCTGCAATCATTGCAATTGCACCTTCAGTGTAAAAATCTAGTTGTTGTCCCTCTAATCCTAAATCAACACCTTTAGATACGATTGCTGAGACAAAGCCATCTTGGAATCTGCCCCCTCGAAGCTCGGTTGAGATGCCACCGACTAAGCCTTGTAGGGCGAGTTGTTCTAGGTCGCTGAATTCACTTGTTCCGTTTGCACCGCCATGGGCGATTTCGTTAACTGCTGCTGCGGTAATACCTGAGATAACGCCTTGTTTTACACCTTCACCTAAATTGGCTGAGTTAAGTGTACCTTGGGTAAACCCAACAACTGCCCCAGATTCAGCAGCACTAAGTCCTGCGCCACCTTCGCCTGCTAAGGCACCGCCCATCAGTAGCATGCCTGCTATTGCGGTTACCTTGGCAGTAGTCGGGTCATCGGTGGTGGCACTAATGGTCATTAGGGCAATAGCTACTGCTATCTGCCACCAGTGTCCTGTTGGGTCGGTGTATTTAAGGGGGTTGTTTCTGACATAGATGTATCGGTTGTAGGCGAGTGGGTCTTTGCTGTTGGGTATGAGGCTATCTGCGGATAAAAACCGAGCAGTGAGTGGGTCGTATAGTCTTGCATTCATATTAATAATGCTGTGTCTTGGTAGTTGTTCGTGTCCTGTGTAGCCTCTGAGGTCATCTTTTTGGAAGTGCCCTGTTGCGGTGTTGTTAATGAGTCCTTGGGTGATAGTTTCACCAAAAGGGGTGGTGGCTTGTCTTAGTCTTACTTCGCCATCATTGCCTGTAACCGTTACGATGTTGCCTAGTGCATCGGTGTGCATATAGGCGGCTTGATCTACGGCTTTGGCATTGTTAATTAAGGTTTTATCATAGGTAGTAACAACTTTACCGTTAACAAAGATATTGTGCCTATGAATGGTGACATCGTTGTTTTGGTTATCTGTGGTGTAGATAACTGCGTAGCCTTTGTTGATATGATAAGTAGTTTTATTTGGGTTATTGGCAGTAGTGTTGGTATCGTAATAAGCTTTTTGGATGATACGCTTGTTATTAGCATCATAACTAATTTCATTGATTTCAAAGCCGTTAGGGGTTTGGGTGGTTAAGCGTTTGGTTTTGTTAAAGGTGGTATAGGTAATTGCTCTATTACTATTATTCGCATTGCTAGTGCTGCTTAATTGGTTGCCGTTGGCATCATATTGATAGGTGTGAGTATGTGCATTGGTGTCAATTCTACTGGTGAGTTGGTTGGCGGTGTTATACATCATAGTGCCTGTTCCTGTTTTGAAGGTTAGGTTGTTTTGGTTATCAAAAGTGTAATCTTTTGATGTTGAATGACTGTTATTGGAGTATTGCCAGTTGGTAATTCTGTCCATATCATCATAACTGTAGGTATG
>NZ_CAHJWD020000487.1 GCF_903642095.1 Bathymodiolus brooksi thiotrophic gill symbiont
GTTTTCAATCAACGAACAACTGAAAAACAACACATTCCTGACTTGGTAGAGACATTTTCCCAGGAAAATGGTGGGTTCTGATAGCAGATAGGCAGATGCCACTCGTCTAACCCAGATTGAGTAAGCAACTGAAAAAAAGTCTCTATAAAGAAACTGCACCATAATGTGATTTATTTTTAGTCTTTTTTATTTGGGGGGGGGTCAATAAACTTGAAATTTGTTTTCAGTGTTTCATCATTAGTATATTTAGAAAAATATGGGCTTAAAAAATATGAGGGGCAAAAAAAGCACTCTTGCAATGACGAACTGATTGATTCATCGATCCCTAAAATTTTCCCATCATTCAATTTTTTTTAAATTTGCATCATGGAATAGTTATGTCTAAATACATTATCTGCCAAAGTTTCAAAAAATTTCACCGTGCCGTTTTCTCCATAGCACATCCTAAATATAGCAATTTTGGGGGTATTCTTGACGCCAGATGGTAATACTAGTTTCGGAAGATTCTAATAGATATGCACATTTATTTCTGATTGAAAGGGAATATTTTGGCTTTAATACACTTGAGAGTGTTGTTGTTGAATAAATATGAAATATCTAGCATATCTGAATATCCTGTTTGGAGATAATCACGTGCAAAACAGTGGAAACTGCAAAAAAGGGGGGATGCCCTGAGGACCACCTTGGTATTAAAAATCGGATTAAAAAAATTCCTGTCAATTAATTTCCACCAAAAAATGTCACACTGAAGAATAGACATATAGACATCATTGCACCAAATTTTACAAACTTTTACCGTCAGATTTTTAAAATATTTAAATTTATGTTTTTCATGGAAGGTACCCAGAAAAAAATGAAATTGTCGAGGAAAGTTATCACACACCCATCCTTTGCTAGTTTCTTTGTTTGTGAGATAAAAAATAACTAGTTACCAATAACAAAAAGCTTTTCAATTCTTATAATTGACAAAGTGGATGTCCAAATTACCAAATGACTGCATTTGTCTTTTTTATTTTCAAGTCGGCTGGGGAGGGGGAGGGGTGGTTTGAGGGTGACTCTACTTGATTAATTCATTACAAAAAAAACCACAAAAAACACAGACAGCCACCCAGCTGTAT
>NZ_CAHJWD020000488.1 GCF_903642095.1 Bathymodiolus brooksi thiotrophic gill symbiont
AAGAAGGAACATTGTACCAGATGGGAGAGAGTGATTTCGGATATCCGTCCACATCGTGTATATTGTTTCTTTCACAATATGTCTATTGAGCAAAATTACATATTGCTCAATGCACAATAATGTGGCGGTTTTACCCCCATCTTTGACGGTTTTTTAGTTTCTAGTAAATATCTAGAACTTTGTCTTGAAAATGTTTTTTATATGATTCATATAATATCTGGTTATTATGTGTAGTTATTTTTGTGTAGTTTACTGCAATTTTAATTATGTGTAGTTTTGTAGTTTAGTGCATTTTTAATTATGTCATTTAATAATAAATGACCATTTTCAATTTCAACAATTGTTTTCTTATTGAGTTATACCGTCAAACAAAGCACAACACTATAGGATGGGGCCATAAAGGCATTTTATATCTTATAAATATTTTTATGGCACATCCCATTAAAATTATCTAAATTACTTCCCTTTGAAAAGTAAAATTTTTCAGAGTTCATTAATGGTTTAACTATTTGCGCATGCCCTAGAAACAACTGGTCATTCTCGCTAGCCATCATTACACAGTTCACATCATCATCAATTTCATGTTTTGAAACTTCATTTTACAAACACGTAAAAGGATTTCTATACCGATATTTAAAGCGAGAAGTTTACACATAGGATGTGTTAAATTATCTTTTGTGGATGTACAAAATTATTGTCTTGGACAATAACAAACTGTTTTATTTGACATTCTCGTCGATATGAAGTCCGTTACCTAACATGTATATCCATACAGATTCTCTTCAACTTGTGTTACTTAGAACTATAAAACTGGCCAAAACTACAGTTATTCAAAACTCGATTTAGAATCAACCAGGATTTTGATATTCGTTTATTTTGAGGTAAATATTTGACATTAGTTTTGTTCGAATATTAGTATTATGTCACAACTGATCATGATCTTCACTTGTGATAAACAAACATACACACAGAGACGCAGGTGTCCAAGTAGGTCAAACTACCATATATGAATATTCATGAGACACTAATTATAGAAGGCTTACTTAGATTGTACGAGATTTATGAATATTTATTAGACTTTGTTTACAATCAGCATCATGACGCGTGTATTGATAATAGGCAGTTCACACGTAAATAGGTTAAGGACATATGTGAATTCCAATTGCTCTACAAGAAACTTTTCATTTGGGAATGACCCTTTGGTACGTTTTTACGGAATTAGTGGCAGTAGAGGGAATAAGAAGGAACATTGTACCAGATGGGAGAGAGTGATTTCGGATATCCGTCCACATCATTTAGTTTTTCATGCTGGTGGAAACGATTTAGATCAAAACAGCTGTGAGGGTTTTACTGAGGAAATGGTGTTCCGGCTTTTGTCCATACTATCATCATGGAAAGGCAGATACAATATTCAGACTATTACTGTCTTACAGCTAACAGGTCGTAGATCTACATACAATGTACCAGTAGACAAATACAACTTTATTGTGTGTCAGTTTAATCAGCATTTAAAACGAGAATTGAAATCCCATTCTACAATTATATAATGGAATCTCCGGAATATGAAAAACTGTATATCCAACGTATACTTGGATGGTGTCCACTTCAACGCAGAAGGCAACCTCCGCTATTACAGGAATGTTAGAGGAGCTATAATAAATGCCATCCGTTTTGTTTGACATAATTAGTTTACTGTTATCATCTGATAAAGTAATTTGTTATTGCTATATGTGAATAATAATTTTACTATTGTAAATTTGCAAGCAGTTTTGGGGTCCCCCTTTTCCTGTTATGCTTTTTGAAAATGCATAGGTACAATGAATAGGTGGTATTTATTGTCTGTTTTACTGGTGCATATTTTTGTTATTATTATTTTCAATTTAACACATATTTTCAGTTTCAGTATTATATTTCAGGATTAAAACAAGTCTGACAGGGTGCAGACACCACATTAACTCCACCTTGTTAGTTTAAACAGTCTTACAGACTTTGATGTAAGGTTATTTCCTCATTGAAATTTTAGACTACTTAATTAAATACATAATTACATGAGTTGTACATTAGTGCATACTCCACTGCTTTTTAAAGCATGTACTTAGTGTACACTGGTACACTTGTCTTTGTGTTTACAAAACTGTACACTTGTACACATTTGCATTTCGTACACTGGTACGTAGTTGGGTACACTAGTACACAATGGCAAAAGAAGAAATACATGATC
>NZ_CAHJWD020000489.1 GCF_903642095.1 Bathymodiolus brooksi thiotrophic gill symbiont
AATTGTGCCAAAATTACAAACTTAAACCTTAAGAGACTTTTATACATCAATACATAAAACTAAAATAACTGGTTTTATTCCTTTTTTTACAAAAGAACCCCAACACCTTGTTGAATCCAAAGCGCAGCTTCAGCATCAGTATTAGCACTACTATGAGTATAAACATCATAGGTAATACTACCTTCAATCTCGGCACCTGATATCTTAGCAAACCCTGAAGCATTCACAGAGTCGCCACCATTGCCTAATACTTTGAGAATATTGGTGCTGGTAGAGGCATCTAATACATCATTTAGACTAAGTGTTAGAGTGTTGTTGCCTGAACCAATAATGTCTATTTTCTCAATATCCTGAATACGGGCATTGTGGATGTTGGTTAAATCTAGGGTTAAGCCACTACCATCTAGTGTTAGCGTGTCAATGTTACCACCACCATCCACACGAGCACGGTTGCCTACACTTGTTTGTGCTAATGCAGTGATGTTACTGGCATTGATGATAATGGTGTCGTTACCTGCACCTGCGTTGAAAACATCCATACCACCGTTACCTATTAGAATGTCGTCGCCCATGCCAGCAACGAATATTTCATCATCACTAGCACCTGTGAAGGTGTTGTCCTTTTCATTACCTAAATAGTCAATGGCGTATTTTAAGTCGCCACTAAGTTTGGTTAAATCAATAGCATCGGTGTCGGTTTTACCGAAGATAACATAGGATTTACCTGCACTTTCTTTATTGCTTGGGTTGACTTCCCAAGCACCAACAATCAAATCATCCAAGCCATCGCCGTTGATATCGCCTGCGGTGGAGACTGAGTGGCCACTTGAATCACTCATATTCTCGCCGTTTATCACAAACCCCCCTGTGCCATTGGAAATAGCAGAGAGGTCAATTGCTGTGCTGTCGGTTTTACCAAAAATGACATAGGATTTACCTATGCTTTCAGGGCGTGAGCCTATTTTATAAGGAGCACCAACAATCACATCATCCAAGCCATCGCCGTTAACATCGCCTGCGGTGGAGACTGAGCAGCCACTCAAATCATACGCATTCTCGCCGTTAATAACAAACCCCCCTGTGCCACTAGCAATAGCAGAGAGGTCAACTGCTGTGCTGTCGGTTTTACCGAAGATGACATAGGATTTTCCTGCGCCTAGTTTACCGTTTAGGTCAGCATATTGAGCACCAACAATCAAATCATCTAAGCCATCGCCGTTGACATCGCCTGCGTTGGAAACTGAGTCACCACTGAAATCACCCTTATTCTCGCCATTAATAACAAAGCCTCCTGTGCCACTACCATTGGTAATAGCAGAGAGGTCAATTTCTGTGCTGTCTTTTTTGCCGAAGATGACATAGGATTTTCCTGC
>NZ_CAHJWD020000490.1 GCF_903642095.1 Bathymodiolus brooksi thiotrophic gill symbiont
AACTCGCCTCCAAACACCCCACACAAACCACCATCGTGCAAATGCAAAAAGACGGCACTTACCGAGTGGTTTACGGATCCGCCCTTAAAGATGTTACAGGCAGAGTCAAAATGGTGGTTGTGGGTTACGGCAGAGAAGAAGGCGACACTCAAACACTGGGAGGTAGAACCGCTGATGAATTAAGTGCAAATATTACCAAACTCAATCAGGGCTTAAACCCAGTTACAACAACAATAGGACGCACCAGCCTTGTAGGTTGCAATTTGGAAAGCGACAATCCTACTGATAATGCCGATAGCCAATACGGTAAACAAGTGTTGCAAAAACTTCATCAAAGGGGTATTGGTGTTGACTTAAGCGTTAGAAGTAGTTATGTTGGTATTCAACCAGACGGCACAAAAGTTACTTCAGATACAGGCGTAGACAACTGGAAACACAAAGACAACAAGAACAAAACTATTTATAATTATGGCAAGGATGACAAAATAGAAAGTAAAGTATATGACAGCAAAGGAGTGCTAGTTAAATACAACGGACAATATTTAGACGGCACAAGATACAAAAGCAATGTCATTGTTCAAAATAGCAACAATTCTACCGTGGTTGAAGCCGCTAACGCCTTATTCAACAAACATCCTAATACCAGTATTATCGTTAAATTTGACCAAAACGGAAATCTGGTTACCCTGAAAGGCGAGGCTTACACCCCAACAGGAGACATTCGTGTTAATTTTGTTGATCACGGTGCTGATTTAACTCAAGAAGGCGCACAATCATTAGTAGATAAAGCCAAAATACTACAACAAACCTACAGCAATGATAACACCAGAATCAAGCGTATAGCTTTGGTTGGGTGTGATACCGATGGCGTTAGTCAAGGTTTAACTCGAGACTTTGCTCGTATTGCTTATAACGACATACCAGCCCTACAGCACACAGAAATTACTGGCAGGACAGGGCAAGTTCAAGTGAATGATGACGGCACTAAGACTATGACGACAGACGGCACTAAAACGATTTACAGTTGGGATAACGACAAAGGGGAGATTGCCCAAAAAACTGAGACGGTTAAGCGCTATAGTGATAGTCTAGAAAATCCATTAAGTGAGCTTGATGATCAAATAAAGGAAATAGAAAAGTTGCTTGGTAGCGAAGAGTTCCAATCTAGTGAACATCGTGATATTTTAACCAACACTCTTGATACTCTGCGTGAAGCACAAAGAGGTGAATGGAGCGACTCTTTTGATGTGTTAGAGCAAGCTAGATCAAATTTTTATACACATTTAGAAAGAAACTCAGGTTCAGAAATTCCAACAGAATTAAACAAGATATATACCTCTTTAAAAGAATATATTTTTAAAATAGAAAGGCAAGAGGCGCTTAAAGTGTCTTTAGATGAGCAATACGATAAGGTCCAATCATTGGAGGTTGACAAAAAAATTGAAGAATTGAAGAAGATGTACGATCAATTCTTAGAGCTTTCAAGGGAAAATTCTAGCATGGGTGAATGGGCAGAAACATATAAATCGTTTGTAGAACGGGATATTGAAGTGACCAAGGAGTCTCAGGGGGAGCTTGAAAAATGGGATCAACCTGTAGTAAGCATGGATAGCACAGATCCATTTGTAGGATATGAGCACCAAGTTATTGTAACAATAGAAAACGATCCAATCTTGTTAAAAAATGGAGAGCGACTGGTAGCAAAATATCCACACAATACAACCATTGTTCATATGGATGAATACGGTAATTATGAGGTTGCATACGGACTTAAATTAGATGAAATATCAAAAGGCGATCTCAAGATTACGATTAATGGACATGGTGGTTATTTAGATGGAATTGATGACAGGAGTGTTAAGGACATTGCTAAGTATATTGGCACAATAAATCAAGCTATTGGTGATGATTCTGAGATAAGAAAAGTCAGTTTAGTTCCTTGCAGTTTAGGGAGTGAATATCCAAAAAGACTGCTATCTGAACTACAAAAACAAGGTGTAAATAAAACTCTAGTAAGCACTAGATTGGGTGATGTTATAGTTCAACCTAATGGTAGAAAAACTGTGCAACAATCAACAGAAGGCTCCTCTATAAAATATCGCTCAAGCATACTCAAAGAAACTTACGCTCTTGATGAGAAAGGCGATATAGTCCTAGTAGATTCTTATACAGATGAGCATTATGATCTTGTTCTTTCTGCTAATGAAGATGGCACACCAAAAATAGAACGCACTTATGGCAATAAGCCAGTTGATGAATTGAAAGGTAAGTTAAAAGTTCATATCAAGGCTACAGACTTTGAGAAGGCTAAAGAGCTATTACACCAGTTTAAAGGGAATTTACCTCCGGGTGCTTCAATGGCACACATTAACATCAAAACACAAAGTAATGACGATTGGTTTGCTCAACATAATGCGTTAAAACTGGGGCAAAGCCTAGATAATTTAAGTAAAGATTTTGATGCGAGTATTTTGCTATACCCTGATTCTGATAAAGGTCAAGTGATAATGGCTACTTGTGACAAGGGTTCCAAAGTGATGATTTCTAAGGGCGATTCGACATTTATGGCAAATCCTGAAATACCAAAAAATGTTTTAGAATTTATAGAGTATAAAGATCCAAGACAGCAGGTCTTGAGATATGAGGGTAATACCTTCGACTCTGACATTCAAATAATGATTATGCATGATGGAACTGAAGGTGTTCCCACAACAGAGGAAACTTTAGAAAACTTAAAACTTGTATCGGAAGTTACCCAACAATCTGTTTCTGATATAGTTATTGAAGTATTTGAGAACGCAGACCTTAATCATTATAAAGAACTGATTAAAGCTTTGTCTGATAAATATAAAGTTGGCGTTGTGGCACGGGTGAATTCAGATGATGGCAGCTATGGTCTATGGCTATTAAAAAATCCTAGTGATTCAGAAGTAACTGTACGTTCTCCACACCTAGCCGAAACCACCCCCCACAAAAACACCCCTCTACAAAACTGGGACACCCTAAGCCAAGAACAAACCACCA
>NZ_CAHJWD020000491.1 GCF_903642095.1 Bathymodiolus brooksi thiotrophic gill symbiont
CTTTCTGATTACATTTAGATTACTTTTCATCATTTTGACTTATTTTGTCTTAACTGAAACATATATCTCCTTAGATATTTAATGTATGATTTATGTAAATGAATTTTCTTCATGAAATTTATTAAACAAATAATGTAGATATTATTATATGCTTAATTGCAATCAAAACTATCACAGCTACAAAAAATATTAAGTATAAATTATGACTTCAAAGACTTGATATCCAAACAAATAATATCTCAATTTCAATGGGGTTTAAAAATTTCAGTGAAAACAGCTCTAAAATTTTAAATTATATTTTATTAAACCTATTTACATAAATTAAGGATTTAGTTTTCATATTTAGACTGAGAAATTATGTACATTTTTAAGCAAGTTTTTAGAATCAGAATGATTTTTGTTTTATTATCTTCTGAATTATATATCAAGGACAAACATTCAAATGGTGTAAAATTTAGTAATGGTGATTGTTACATAATTTGGTGTCATAAATAATACCTTAATTACTTAATTAACTGCTAGTTTATTATCCCCAATAGACTTTCAGAGGATGTTTGTAATTATTTGATATATATTATTAAAATGTGCAAATGTATGTTATAATATTTACTAATAGTATAAGATGGAATCAATATTGGTCATATATAGTAATAAGAGAAGACATATTTTATGAAAAATAGGAAAATGAGAATTGCTGTTTATAATTTACAATGTACTGTTTGTTATTGCATGTAATGATCACATTACAACTGAATTGTAATTCATTGTTCTGAGTAAGAAATACATTAAAAAAAAGAAGAGATATTGGATAGATGCATATGAGACAAAATAACATAAAACACTAATATTGGTTGTCATGACATTAAATGTAATCAGTAATGTAATCGATTACATTTACAAAGTAATTGTAATTTAATCGATTACATTTGAAAATTGATGTAATCGTAATGTAATGTAATCATGAAAATTGCAAAGTAATTGTAATGTAATCGATTACATTTGAAAGTAATTGACCCCAAGTCTGCTTACGGGAATGAAACCAAACTGGGACAGAATTGATGCACGTCTGGCGCACCAAATTTTTTCCTGGAACTTTGATGTAATTTTGTCTCTTTATATTGGGTTGTGTAGATGTGTGCTGGATACATGTATATAGATTTAATATTATTTTGAAAAGCTTTTTCGTTATACAGCTGCACATCAGAACCATATAACAAAATTTGTTTCGATATTATACACATACACTGTAATAAACAATTATTTTTTATTCTTACAGTCTCTCAATAGATATTACTGAAGAGGGCAGTGATGATTCTGACGATGAAGATTTTGAACCTAGCCTCAACTTCACTCTAAGGTTTGTCATGTTAATTTCATATGTTTCAGTTGTAACTTACATAC
>NZ_CAHJWD020000492.1 GCF_903642095.1 Bathymodiolus brooksi thiotrophic gill symbiont
TCATGTACTTGATCAACAGTTAGTTATACATAGACAGATGTTATGGTATACATTTACATGATTAACAGTTAGCTATACATGGATAGATGTTATGGTAAAACATAAGATGTAATGATAAAAGATCACATGATAAAGAACTATTTTTGTGAATGTATCAGTTATTTGTGATATATTATTACTCTGATGTATGTTTTGTAAACATGTTCAAACCTTTGAGACTTATTATAGTAAAAAATGAAGTTCAATATTTGAATGAGAAACTTGGCACACATCAAATTTTTAAATACAGGTTAAGGCAAGCAAAATTTCTACAACAATTGCTCACTTTTTACTAGGAGTACAAAATAACAAAATTAATAATGGATCTTCTTTTTAATTATGAAGATCACATTTCAACTTTTTAAATCTATAAAATGTTTGTCTCATTTGGGTTGAATTAATTGATTTTTTTTAATTGATGGAGTTGATATGAAAAATAGTGACATTTTTTATATGTACAGTCAAACCTGTATATAAGGCCACTTAAGGGAACCTGATACTGTGGCCTTTATGAGCAGTTTCCCTTTATATAGAGGTTAAAATTATATGCACTATTCATTAATGGGAGAGAATGAGATTGTCCTTTATATACATTGATTTGTTATATAGAGGTGCCCTTTAAGGCAGGTTTGACTACTAATTATGGTAAAAATATATACTGGCTACGGTATTAGGGCACAAAGTTCTTTTCATAGCGAGTTTGTGCACTATTATCAGATGGCCATATAATGAACAGATAAATGTGGTCAGAAAGTCTACTTTGAAAAAAATGTATCAGACATGCTTTGTTATGGTTTTCTATATACTATGCTTCACTTAATTACACACACCACCCCCGTACTAACACATGCTTCACTTAATTACACACACCACCCCCGTACTAACACATGCTTCACTTAATTACACACACCACC
>NZ_CAHJWD020000493.1 GCF_903642095.1 Bathymodiolus brooksi thiotrophic gill symbiont
CCATAGATGATGCTGTTACTTTGATTACAGGCACAGGTAAAACTCTGACTGCTCGGGTGATTGATACAGCGGGTAATATTACTGCCCTGCCCTTAAGTGATAATAGTTACACCTTAGACATTGTAAAACCAACTGTAACAGCCGTAGCAGTTACTGCAAGTAGCAATCTTCTTACAATAGGTGATACAGTTATCGTCACGCTAACAACAGGTGAAATAATAAATGTCATTAAAGGGGATGATGCTAATACTCCGCAATATGAAATTATGATTGGCGATGTTGCGAGACAGGCTATTTATAAATCGGGTTCAGGTTCAACTTCTTTGGTGTTTGAATATACTGTTATTTCGGGTGATACTGATACAGTAGGTGGTATTACCGCTGATGCAAACAAACTAACTGCAAATGGAACCAGCACCTTGAAAGATATTGCTGGTAATGATCTTGATCTTAACGCTGTTACCGCTACTAGTGTCAATACATTGGTCGTTGATACTATTGCTCCAACGATAGCCATTACCATGAGTGACACTACATTGTCAACAGGTGAAACTACGGCAGTAACCTTTACCTTTAGTGAGGCACTTGCAGTTGGAAAAAACATAGACAATGTGCTTGAATCTGTCGCTAATGCTACTGTTCGAAATCACTGGAGCGATAACGGCAGAGCAAGCGATGTAATTATTACTGGCTTAGACAGTTTTACACTTACATCTAATGGTGCCGTTTTTGGCACTGATAATATTATTCATTCCACAGCAATAGCCAATACTTGGATTATCGGTGCTACAGACTCTGGAGTGGGTCGCTATCTTGTGGTTAGTTTGTATGATAAACCTAATAGTGATGGTATTGATTATCTGGCATACTCTATCTATAGTAAAGCCTCTGCTGGATCTGCACATACAGACCGTATCAATTCAATAGAAAGCACCTCAGATTTTATAACTTCAGGTTGGATCGATGGAAATCCTCACTACTCTTTTTCAGGTCTTAAATCCAAGATTCTTACCAATATTTTTGACATTTCTGATATTACCTCTTCTAATGGTGTCCTTACTGATTTGACGGCTAACAGTTCTAATACAGTCTATACTGCCACTTTTACCCCAACAGCAGGCATAGAAGACGCTACCAATGTCATCACTGTTAACACCAACTGGACAGATGTCGCAGGCAACGCCCCCACAGTAGGTACAAGTTCAGACAATTACCAGATTGATAGCAAAAAACCAAACGCTCCAATAGATTTGAACTTAGCTGATGAAGACGATAGCGGTAGCAGTAATAGCGATAACCTTACCAAGGAAACAAGTGGTTTAACCATTTCTGGAACAGCGGAAGCAAATGCCACGGTAGAGTTATTTAATGGCACCACTTCATTGGGCACAGTAACTGCGAATAGCGGTGGTAACTTTACTTTAGATATAGACTTGTTAGCTGGTTCGGTACA
>NZ_CAHJWD020000494.1 GCF_903642095.1 Bathymodiolus brooksi thiotrophic gill symbiont
GTGCCATTATATCCTCGTTTTAAAACCGCCCAAACGCTCTTCAATGCCGTTGGTGTGAACCATACTATTAACAAACTCTTTTGCACTATGATTAACTGTTTTGTGATTAAAGCCACTTAATCCTATAAATCAGCATAATTTCCTATATACAATTCCAGTGCTTTTTTAATGTGAAAACTGCAATTTCTTTGTGTTATTTGAGAAATTTCATTGACAATATCAATAATTTCTATTGGCATTCTACTAGAAATTGCAGTGCTTTGTATTGCGTTAATTGTATTACAAAAACAATGATTATAGCCTAAGCTTAAAACAATATGTTTTTAATTTTAGCGCTGTCAAAACGCTGTTTTTCCTCAACGATAGAAAGAATTTAATGCGCTTCTTGCCAAGAGTTGCCAATGCCAATATCAACTTTGAGGGGGATGTTAAGTGGGTGGGCGGTTTCCATTAGGTGTTGGATTTGTTGGGCGAATTCGTTGGCTTTGGTGGCGTTGACTTCGAAAACGAGTTCGTCGTGGACTTGCATAATCATTTTGATGTTGGGGTTGTTTTTTCCAATCCATGTGTGGATGTTGATCATGGCTTTTTTGATAATGTCGGCTGAGGATCCTTGCATTGGGGCGTTGATGGCGGTGCGTAGGGCGTGTTGTTGGAGCATTTTGTTTTTGGCGTTGATTTGTGGTAAATATAAACGCCTGCCTATGAGGGTTTCGACAAAGCCTTGGGCTTTGGCGATTTCTTTGGTGTCTTCCATATATTTGGCTACGGCTGAGTAGTTTGCAAAATAGTCGTCAATATATTGTTTGGCTTCGGTGCGTGAGACTTTAATTTGCTTTGCCAAACCAAAGGCACTCATACCGTAAATTAAGCCAAAATTAATGGCTTTGGCTTTGCGTCTATGTTCGCTGGTAACTTGCTCAATTGGGAGGTTGAACATCATTGATGCGGTTGCGCTATGTACATCCATATCGTTGTTAAATGCGTCTAGCAAGTGGGTGTCTTGGGAAATGTGTGCCATAATGCGTAATTCAATTTGTGAATAATCTGCGGCAATAATGACATTGCCTGTGCTGGCGATGAATGCGCCACGAATGCGTGCACCTTGTTCGGTGCGGATGGGGATGTTTTGTAGGTTTGGATTGGCGGAAGACAATCGTCCTGTTGCGGTAACGGCTTGGTGGTAAGAGGTGTGTAGGCGTTTGGTGGTTAAATTTACTTGCTTGGGCAGTGCTTCAAGGTAAGTGGAATTGAGTTTTGCTAGTGTGCGGTAACTTAGGATTAAATCTACTAAGGGGTGGTCTAATAATTTTAGGGCTTCTTCGTTGGTTGATGGGGCGCCTTTTGGTGTGTTTTTCTTTGGCTCTAGTCCAAGGCCTTCTTCGCTAAATAAAATGTGTTGGATTTGCTTAGGGGATTCTAAATTAAAAGCATCGCCTGCTAATTCAAACGCTTTGGTTTGAATGCCCATCATCTGCTTAGTAATGTCAATTTGCTGGGCGTTGAGTGCTTGGGAATCTAATGCAACGCCATTGCGTTCCATTGTTACCAGAATGGGGATTAGTGGCAATTCTACTTGCAAATAAAGTTTGTATAAATCGGGATATTTCACCAGTTCGTGTGCCAATATTTCGTTAAGTTTGTGTGTGACAATCACATCTTCACAGGCGTAAGGGGCGGCGAGGTCAATATTAACTTGGTTAAAAGTTAGTTGCTTCTTGCCTTTGCCAGCCACATCGGCAAAATGGATGGTTTCGTGGTGTAAATAAAACACGCTTAAATCATCCATATTGTGCCTAGTGGCAACTGAATTTAGGCAATAAGATTTCAGCATAGTGTCATCAATAATGCCGTTTAATTCTAGGTCATAATTAGCCAAAACATGGGTATCGTATTTTAAATTCTGCCCGACTTTGCCGATGGCGGCATTTTCTAAAATTGGTTTTAGTTGATTAAGCACTTTATGGCTGTCCAATTGCGGTGGTGCATCTAAATAATCATGTCCAACAGGGAGATAAAAACTGTCCTTGTCCACCAAAAATACCCAGCCAACAATTTGTGCATTCATATAATCAAGTGAGGTGGTTTCTAAATCAAATACAAAACTTTTGCACTGCTCTAAACGCTTTAACAAATGCTCAAAATCTACTTGATTAAAGATAACTTTTTGCGTGTATTGTTCCAGCCAATCAGCTTTAGGTTGGGCGACTTGAGTTGCTTCTGTTAATTCTGCTGTTGATGCAAGTGCCTGAGTGGCAGGGGTGCCACCCAATTGTTGAAACCAGACTTTAAATCCGTATTGTTGATAAAGGCTGGACAATTTTGCATGGTCAGCCCCCGGCTCATCGTCCAAAATATTGCAGGGCAATTGCACATCAAATTTGAGTTGAACCAAACGATAAGACAACGCTAATAAATCAAAATTATCACGCAATTTTTCGCCCACTTTGCCTTTAATTTGTTCGGCATTAGCCTTAACGCCTTCGATTGAATCGAACTGCTCCAGCCACTTAACCGCAGTTTTGGGGCCAACGCTTGGCACGCCGGGAATATTATCTGCACTGTCGCCAGTAAGTGCCAATAAATCTAGGATTTGATCAGGACGCACACCCATTTTTTTAATCACACCTTGGTGGTCATAAAAGGTGCCTTTCATATCTAATTGAGAAACATTAGCACTCACCAATTGCATTAAATCTTTGTCGCTACTGGCAATCAATGTTTTTATATTTTGTTTATCTGCATAGGTTGCTAGCGTGGCGATGACATCATCTGCCTCAACTTTATCAACGCAAATAAAATGAAAGCCCATAGCACGAACAATCTCATACAAGGGCTCAATTTGTATAATCAGTTCTTCATCGGCTGGCTTTCTATGTGCCTTGTATTCTGGGTAAATATCGTGGCGGAAATTTTTCCCTTTGGCATCAAAAATTGCAATTATTTTTGCTTCTGGATATTGATTTTGTAGGCGTTTTATGGCATTTATCACCCCAAACATTGCCCCAGTTGGAAAGCCTTCATCGTTGCTTAAATTCTGTGCAAGTGTGGAAAAATACGCTCGGAATAAAAAAGCCGTTCCGTCTAATAAAATAAGTTGATAAGGTGATTGCATACTAAATAATGATTAAAGGTCTTTGCAATGCATAGCCCTTTAAATGATTGAAAAAATAATAGATTTTATCCTCGTTCAAGGTTGTTAAGGGTATTTTTAAAAAGTTTTTAGGCAGAAACGGTATAAAATGCAGATTTCAGCACCCACTTTTGCTACAAATTCATGTCAAACATTCTCATTAGTGCCAATCACATTAGCCTCAGTCACCACGGCAAAAAGGTGCTTGACGATGTGAGTTTTGAGCTAAAAACAGGTGAGTTTATTACCTTAATCGGGCCCAATGGTGCTGGCAAGAGTTCGTTAATTAAAATCTTACTTGGTTTGATTACCGCCGACCATGGAAATATTAAAAAATCCAAAGACATTAGATTAGGCTACACGCCACAAAAATTTATTGCTAATGAGTTTATCCCCATTTCAGTGGCTGATTTTCTCAAACTAAATCAAAAGATTGACACCCAATTTTTAACCGACATCGCCACGCTCACAGGCATTGAAACACGACTGAATTTGCCTTTAAGCAGTTTATCTGGCGGTGAGATGCAACGCGTATTACTCGCCCGTGCATTGCTGGCAAAGCCCAATGTTCTTATCCTAGACGAGCCCGCACAAAACCTTGATATTGATGGACAAATGCAACTCTACAAACTGATTCAAGACATTCATCAACAACAAAACTGTGCGGTATTAATGGTCTCCCACGACCTGCATCGGGTGATGAAAGAATCAACCCAAGTGCTGTGTCTATATCGCCATATTTGCTGTATGGGTCAACCCGAAACCTTGATTAAAAACAGTCAATTTAACGATTTATTTGCCGACCAAATGGAGGAACTGATGGCAACTTATGAACATCATCATAACCATTGTCACAAAGACTAGTGGCTTGCCCTGATATAATGTTTATTTTTTGAACAATGGATACATTATGAAGGATATTATTGAAGCGGCTTTTGAAAACAGAGCAGACCTCAACCCACAATCAGCTAGCACAGAAATCAAACAAGCCGTTGCAGAAGCCATTCAGCTACTTGACTCAGGGCAAGCACGAGTTGCTGAGCAAAAAGGTGTGGGCGACTGGGTTGTCAACGAATGGCTAAAAAAAGCGGTGCTACTGTCTTTTAGATTAGAAGACAATAGACCTATGCAAGGCGGTTTCACTCAATACTACGACAAAGTGCCTTCAAAATTTGCCGATATGTCCACAGAGGAATTTGCAGCAGCAGGGGTTCGTGTTGTCCCGCCAGCAAGTGCACGCCGAGGCTCCTTTATCGCCAAAGACACGGTGCTAATGCCTAGTTATGTCAATATTGGTGCCTATGTGGACTCAGGCACCATGGTAGACACTTGGGCAACTGTCGGCTCATGTGCACAAATTGGTAAAAATGTTCACTTGTCTGGTGGTGTTGGTATCGGTGGCGTATTAGAGCCATTGCAAGCCAGTCCAACGATTATCGAAGATAACTGTTTTATCGGTGCACGCTCAGAAGTTGTTGAAGGTGTGATTGTTGAAGAAGGGGCGGTGATTTCAATGGGGGTTTATATCGGACAATCTACCAAAATTTTTAATCGTGAAACAGGCGAAATTACTTACGGTCGTGTGCCAGCAGGCTCGGTTGTTGTTTCAGGTAATTTGCCTTCAAAAGACGGCAGTTATTCACTTTATTGTGCAGTAATTGTTAAACAAGTTGATGCCAAAACCCGTTCCAAAGTAGGCATTAATGCGTTACTAAGAGGCATTTAATTACCCGCCTGAGAAGCCTTTATATGGATATGAATGCTCATTAATTCTCTGTATTTGCACGAAGATCTTCACTAATTTTTTTTAGTTGTTTGATGTAGTTAAGCAATGAATGATTTTCTCTCCAATCACAAAGATGTTCATTGCCAAAAGTTATGCCAAATTCTTGTTTTACATGCTGATAATGATATCCTAAGATGTCTTTTAAGGGTAAATCTGGAATTTTGTCGTTTGAGTTAACCACGCGCCAAGAATGGGCAATGGCATTATCATATATTGAAGCATAATTAGGGGAACCTGTGCGAGGCCCTGCAAATGAGTAAAGAATGGGTTCTTTGTATTTTGTATTCTTAGCAATATCAAGTGCATTCAAAACAGCAAGAGCACCGCCCATACTATGGCCAGTTACATATATATTACCTTTTATTTGCCTTGCTTTAAGGAAGTTCAAAACCTTATCTTGAGGGGAGCAACTTTCTTCTGTTGATATATATATCTGATAAAACCCAGATTCAACTTTACTTTTTTCCGCAAGATAGGCGCATTCTTCTTGCTCAAATTGTGCCACTTCGATCCATTCTTCGATTGAACCAACGCCACGCCAGCTAATATAAATATCTTCTCCCTTAGAGGCAATAAAGCCCAATGGAAAAAGTTTGCCTTCATGCATTATTTGGAATGTGGCTTCTAATTGATACCCTTTAGGTCCTGGCCATTTTTTCCCTTTTTTGTAATCAGAGTATTGAATAGATGTCTCAAGACTCAAATTAGCTAACTCTAAGGCTAAACTTATATTAAATTTTTCTAATAAAGTCATATTAGTTAAACAAAATTACTGGCAATTCAATGAAGAAGACTTGTCAAGCAACCATAAACACTCACCAACCTTGCTTCCCTTTTGATTATAAAATTTAAAGACCTTAGCTGTATTTGTCAAAATTCCGTAGCCAAAACCTGTCCGAGAGTAAACAAAATTAGCCATATGCTTATTAATATCAACCGCTCTTTTCATACTATTGCTAATTTTATATAACTTTGTGCCACTATTACCAATAATCAGTTGATCATAATCAGTTTGCATATCTAATGTTTGCAAATAATGGGCGTGTCCAGCAATAAATAATGTTTGCGTAGGCAGTAGGTTTTTAAAGGCTATTTGTTGGGTTAGATTGCCATAATAATATTTAGATTGAAATTTATTGTAAGTCCACATAGGCCGATGTGTCAAAAATATATTGGTCGAATCTTTATCAATTTTTAACTGCTCTATTGCCTTTTTATAAAGCGCTAATTGGGCATCGGAAGTGTGATCATCCTCACCATAACTACTGTCAAACATAATATAATTAACATTTTTCAACTTAAACAGATAGGGTTTTTCCATCTCGGTGCAAGCTTGCCCCGTCTTTTGATACGCCCATGGCGATAAAAAACGAAACCAGCCATTTTCTGCTCTACTACAACCTTCGTGGTTACCCCGAGAAAAAGCAATCACTGACGATTGAAATAATGAACTGGCAGGCGTAAACCAATCCGCATTCCAAGTATCCCAATTGTATCCACTTGGCGAACCTTGACAGCCCTTATTGCCCTCAGGACAAGGGGCTTCTCGGTAAAAATAATCACCTACATGCAAAATTATATCGGGGGTTTTAGAGGTAATACTCTCGCTTAACTCACGAAATGGCCAAGCCTCAGCATCGTTACATGCCTGAACGCTGACCTTATTAATACGACATCCTGTATCACCTAAGATAGCAATACGATTGACTTCACGGGGTAAAGTAGGCAACACCCGCTGTTGAATTTTGATTGATTGGGTATCACGACTGACTAACAGTTCACATACCGCTGGAAAATTTGCCACCTTGGGTGCTCTTAATTGCATAGCAGTGAGGATATTATCAACACTCACCTTTGGGCACGACTCATCTTTTAATAAAATGGCTCTAACACTGAGCTGGTTATTGGCGACCATTTGAACCCATTGATAAAGGGGTTGTGCATAAATCATAGATGACAATAACAATAGCAAGGCTGCAATTGTAAACTTAGAAAACTTCATAAAAACCTCCTGATTAGAAACTTTTGTATCAATGACAAAAGTCTCATTTAATAATTCACACCAAAAATAACACCAAGTAACACGCTTATACCGATATATTGATTGTGCACAAATGCCTTAAAACAGGCGTTTTTTTCACGCTTTTTAATTAAAAACTGATGGTAAGACATAAGCCCAAACACAATAACAAGCATAAAAAAATATTCTGATTTTAACGCAAATACCGATCCAATTACAAGCAAAATAACCATCAGCATCAATTGCAATATGGCAATAATTAAACGGTCAAACTTGGCAAATAAAATAGCACTAGATTTAACCCCAATCTTT
The DNA here is from genome assembly GCF_903642095.1 of Bathymodiolus brooksi thiotrophic gill symbiont. Taxonomy (GTDB): domain Bacteria; phylum Pseudomonadota; class Gammaproteobacteria; order PS1; family Pseudothioglobaceae; genus Thiodubiliella. Next base: position 7,252 of record NZ_CAHJWD020000494.1, read on the forward strand.
AAATCTTCTTCCCTATCTGCCATTGCATACATAGTATCATAAACGACCGTCCATACAACAGTTGCTAAAAAAATCCACCACGCATCATTCGGCACACTGCCATTCGTTGCAGCAAATACCATCGGCACACTCATCGCAAATGCACAACCAAGCACCAATTGTGGCAAATGCGTCCAGCGTTTGGTAAATGGGTAAAGTATCGCCAAAAAACCTGCAATTAACGCCAATTGAACGGTCAAAGCATTAGTCATCAACACCAAGCCAAAGGCAATCGCCATTAATATAGAAAATAAAATCAATGCCGACTTAGGTTGGATTTCACCCGTAGTAATAGGGCGGTCGCTTGTGCGTTCAATCAATTTATCGATTTTTCTATCGGCATAATCGTTAATCACACAACCTGCTGAACGCATTAAAATCACACCCAAGGTAAAAATCAAGAATAATTTTAAATCAGGCACACCCTCTGCCGCCAACAACAACGCCCATAGAGTAGGGTAAAGCAAAAGATAAATGCCTACAGGCTTGTCCAAACGCATTAGGCGAAAATAAGCATTCATAAGGTTGCCAAAAATGCCTGTAACTCAACTGACAATGGTGCTTTAACAGTTTGAATTTCCTCAGTACTTGGGTTGGTAAAAGTCAATTGATGTGCATGTAAAAACAAACGCTTCAGCCCTTGAGCATGTAATTTACGGTCAAATTCTCTGTCGCCATATTTATCATCTCCTGCCAGCGGATGCCCTGCATATTGTGCATGCACACGGATTTGATGCATTCGCCCAGTCTCAATTAACACCTCAACCAAAGCCGCATCAATGCTGTCAAAATTCTTCAACGGTTGAAAATGACTCAACGCCTCTTTGCCTTTGACATCCACCACCGTGCAACGAGAATTTTGATACAAAGGTGCATCAATCGTATGGCGTTTTTTTGACCATGTGCCTTTAACCAAAGCCGTATAGCGTTTTTCCATTTGATGTTGCACCAATTGCGTATGCAAATCTTTCAACACACTGCGTTTTTTCGCTATCAACAACACCCCCGAAGTCGCTCTATCAATACGATGCACCAATTCCACCGGCGTGTTAAACATCTCTCTAAGTGCTTCAATCACTCCCACTTCAATCCCACTGCCCCCATGCACCGCCAAACCACTCGGCTTGTTAATCACCAACAGTCCTTTATCCTCATACAAAATACTCTCAGTCAACAATTTTTTAAGACTATCAGAAGTTTTGCCAGACCTTGGCTCAGCGACCCGAATAGGCGGAATACGCACCACATCCTCAATCTGTAATTTGTAATCCGCCTTTTTCCTGCCTTTGTTAACCCGCACTTCTCCTTTGCGAATCACCCGATAAATATGCGATTTTGGCACCCCTTTTAGATGCTTCAATAAGTAATTATCCAGTCGTTGCCCCACCGCAAACTCATCAATTGTCTGAAAAATAACACTCATAATGCAAACAAAGTTTTAAAATTATTCGTAGTCGAAGCCGCTATTGTCTCCATACTTTCCCCCCGAATTTCAGCCAATTTTTCAGCCGTATAATAAGTATAAGCAGGTGAATTTGCCTTACCCCGATATGGCACAGGCGTTAAATAAGGTGCATCCGTCTCCACCAAAATCCTATCCAACGGCACTTTTTTAGCCACCTCACGCAAATCCCCCGCACTCTTAAAAGTAATAATACCCGAAAATGAAATATAAAAACCCAAATCCAACGCCGCCTTAGCCGTTTCCCAATCCTCAGAAAAACAATGCATCACCCCTTTTTCCGCCCGCTCTTCCCGCATAATCGCTATAGTGTCCGCCCGAGCATTCCGAGTATGAATAATCATCGGCTTACCCGATTGATTTGATGCCTGAATATGCCGCCTAAATCGCTCTCGTTGCCAATCAGCCCCCGCCTTTTCCACATGAAAATAATCTAACCCCGTCTCCCCAATAGCAATAATATCCTCCTCATCCGCCAACCTCAATAATTCCTCCACACTCGGATCCCGCCCCTCCAACTCACAAGGATGCACCCCAACTGAGGCATAAATTTGTGGATATTTTCTCGCCAAAGAAACCACCCCCTCAAAATGCTCCAAATCAATACAAACACACAAAAACCCTTCCACCGACAGCGTCTTAGCATGTGCCAACAAACTCTCCATACTACCGCCAAAAGCCGTCAAATCTACCCTATCTAAATGACAATGTGAGTCAATAATTTTCATAATTCTGTATGGGAAGTTAAAGTTATTTGTAAAGATTCACCCACATTAAAATAGATGAAATTATAGACATAACGAACAATATATCGCCTATCTGAATCTAGCATATTTTTTTCTCCCTATAGGGTAACGCACGAAAGCCAAGTGCTTTACAACTCGGTCTTTCATTTTCTTTCGTTGGTAGAAAAATATCTAATTCATGATACTTTTCATATTCTGTATCACATAGTGATGATGAAACATTAACTTTATAAGACTTACTT
>NZ_CAHJWD020000495.1 GCF_903642095.1 Bathymodiolus brooksi thiotrophic gill symbiont
GTGTATGTGCAGACAGAACATACAGTCTTAAGATAATTATTAGTAGTGTATGTGCAGACAGAACATAATCTTAAGATAATTATCAGTAGTGTATGTGCAGACATAATATACAGCCTTAAGATAATTATTAGTAGTGTATATGCAGACAGAACATAGTTTTAAGATAATTATTGGTAGTGTATGTGCAGACAGAACATAATCTTAAGATAATTACTAGTAGTGTATGTGCAGAGAGAACATAGTTTTAAGATAATTATTAGTAGTGTATGTTCAGACAGAACATACAGTCTTAAGATAATTATTAGTAGTGTATATGCAGACAGAACATAGTCTTAAGCTAATTATTAGTAGTGTAAGCGCAGATATAGCATACAGTCTTAAGATAATTATTAGTAGTGTATGTGCAGACAGAGCATCGTCTTAAGATAATTATTAGCAGTGTATGTGCAGACAGAACATACAGTCTTAAGATAATTATTAGTAGTGAATGTGCAGACAGAACATACAGTCTTAAGATAATTTGTAGTAGTGCATGTGCAGACAGAACATAGTCTTAAGATAATTATTAGTAGTGTATGTGCAGACAGAACATACAGTCTTAAGATAATTATTAGTAATGTATGTGCAGACAGAACATAATCTTAAGATAATTATCAGTAGTGTATGTGCAGACATAATATACAGCCTTAAGATAATTATTAGTAGTGTATCTGCAGACAGAAAATAGTCTTAAGATAATAATTGGTAGTGTATGTGCAGACATAACATAATCTTAAGATAATTACTAGTAGTGTATGTGCAGAGAGAACATAGTTTTAAGATAATTATTAGTAGTGTATGTTCAGACAGAACATACCGCCTTAAGATAATTATTAGTAGTGTATATGCAGACAGAACATAGTCTTAAGATAATTATTAGTAGTGTAGGTGCAGACAGAACATAGTCTTAAGATAATTATTAG
>NZ_CAHJWD020000496.1 GCF_903642095.1 Bathymodiolus brooksi thiotrophic gill symbiont
GAGCTTTCATACAGGATTCATCTCAAGTTTAATCTAAGTGGCACTCATATCTCATGGAAGGGGTACCTAATAGGAAGCTTAACTCCGAAAATCAACATACATTTAATGGCATATAAGAAAAAACAGACAGTCTGAAATGTCTACCGTCAAAAATCCTACTTTCACTTTCGATTTAACACAAATTCAGGTGGTTTCTTTCCAATGCAATCAATTTTTTATTTAAAACCACAAGGACATCAAATATGGGCTTAAAATGATCCTAAAATATGTAGGTTTCTGCTGACATTCAGTATTTTGCAGTATCTAATAGGGTTTATTTTTTATCCAACAATGTAGGAATCCATTTTCTGTTTACATACTACTTTCCCATACGTTCTTTTCGACTGGTACCCATGTTTAGTGGTAATACACCTAAGAGGTGTAATACCACTAAAGAATTCTCCATAGCCTTCTATGTTAAATTAAAAAAAAAAGAGCTTTCATACAGGATTCATCTTAAGTTTAATCTAAGTGGCACTCATATCTCATGGAAGGGGTACCTAATAGGAAGCTTAACTCCGAAAATCAACATACATTTAATGGCATATAAGAAAAAACAGACAGTCTGAAGATGTCTACCGTCAAAAATCCTACTTTCACTTTCGATTTAACACAAATTCAGGTGGTTTCTTTCCAATGCAATCAATTTTTTATTTAAAACCACAAGGACATCAAATATGGGCTTAAAATGATCCTAAAATATGTAGGTTTCTGCTGACATTCAGTATTTTGCAGTATCTAATAGGGTTTATTTTTTATCCAACAATGTAGGAATCCATTTTCTGTTTACATACTACTTTCCCATACGTTCTTTTCGACTGGTACCCATGTTTAGTGGTAATACACCTAAAAA
>NZ_CAHJWD020000497.1 GCF_903642095.1 Bathymodiolus brooksi thiotrophic gill symbiont
AAGGAAAAGAGGGACAGATGGATTGATGACTGACATACATTACAGTAGCAAACGGAAAAGAGGGACAGATGGATCGATGACTGACAGACATTACAGTAGTCAACGGAAAAGAGGGACAGATGGTTCGATGAGTGAGAGACATTACAGTAGCAAAGGTAAAGAGGGACAAATGGATCGATGACTGACAGACATTATAGTAGCCAAAGGAAATGAGGGATAGATGGATTGATGACTGACATACATTACAGTAGCCAAAGGAAAAGAGGGACAGATGGATCGATGACTGACAGACATTACAGTAGCCAAAGGAAAAGAGGGACAGATGGATCGATGACTGACAGACATTACAGTAGCCAAAGAAAAAGAGGAACAGATGAATCAATGACTGACAGACATTACAGTAGCCAAAGGAAAAGAGGGACATATGGATCGATGCATGACAGACATTACAGTAGCCAAAGGAAAAGAGGGACAAATAGATCGATGACTTACAGACATTACAGTAGCCAAAGGAAAAGAGGGACAAATGGATCGATGACTGAGAGACATTACAGTAGCCAAAGTAAAAGAGGGACAGATGGATCGATGACTGAGAGACATTACAGTAGTCAAAGTAAATGAGGGACAGATGGATCGATGACTGACAGACATTACAGTAGCGAAAGGAAAAGAAGGACATATGGATCGATGACTGACAGACATTACAGTAGTCAAAGGAAATGAGGGACAGATGGATCTATGATTGACAGACATTACAGTAGTCAAAGGAAAAGAGGGACAGATGGAGCTATGATTGACAGACATTACAGTAGTCAAAGGAAAAGAGGGACAGATGGATCGATGACTGACATACATTACAGTAGCCAAAGGAAATGAGGGACAGATGGATCGATGA
>NZ_CAHJWD020000498.1 GCF_903642095.1 Bathymodiolus brooksi thiotrophic gill symbiont
GCTCAAGTAACTAACCTTAATGATGGCACTGTAGATGAAGGTATTACTTATAGCATAGAAGGAACAAATACCAACAAATTTTCGATTACTACTGACACTGGAATACTAACCTACAAAACAATACAAACCTCGGTGCATGATGACACAATTACCATTGTTGCTACTGATGTTGCAGGCAATAAGGCAGAGCGAGTTATCACTGTATCAGTAGAAATCCCAACAAGAGGCTTTGTTATTAACGGTAAGAATGCGAATGATTGGAGTGGCATCTCAGTCTCCACCGCAGGCGATGTCAACGGCGATGGCTTGGATGATTTGATTGTTGGTGCTCCAAGGTCCGGTGTAGAGGGCACAGGTAAATCCTATGTCATTTTCGGTAAAACTGACGGCACGGCAATCGATCTATCTGCTATTGACACAAGGGGGTTTGTTATTAACGGTGAGATGGGAAATGATGGCAGTGGCTACTCAGTCTCCACTGCAGGCGATGTCAACGGTGATGGCTTGGATGATTTGATTGTTGGTGCATGGAGGTTCAGCGGTGTAAACAATCAATATGTTTTACCAGGAAAATCCTATGTCATCTTTGGCAAAACTGACGGCACAGCAATTAACCTATCTGCCATTGCTAGTGGTACAGGGGGGTTTGGTATTACCGGCGTGGATTGGGATAGTCATAGTGGCTACTCAGTCTCCACCGCAGGTGATGTCAACGGCGATGGCTTGGATGATTTGATTATTGGTGCTCCAAATACCAAAATAGACAGACTATATAAGGGCAAATCCTTTGTCATCTTCGGTAAAGCTGACGGCACGGCAATCGACCTATCTGCTATTGGTACAGGGGGCTTTGTCATTAACGGCGAGAATTCGAATAACTACAGTGGCCACTCAGTTTCCAGTGCAGGCGATGTCAACGGCGATGGCTTGGATGATTTGATTGTTGGTGCTTTTGGCATCAGCAAATCCTATATCATATTTGGTAAAAAAGACAGCACAACAATTGAGCTATCTGCTATTGCCAGTGGCACAGGGGGTTTTGTTATTAACGGAAATAATTATAATGGCAAATCAGTTTCCAGTGCAGGTGATGTCAACGGCGATGGCTTGGATGATTTGATTGTTGGTACCCCACAGTCCGACTTAAACGGTAAAAAAATCGTAGGTAAATCCTATGTCATTTTCGGTAAAACCGACAACACAGCAATTAATCTATCTGCTATTGGCACAGGGGGCTTTGTTATTAATGGTGAGAATGCGTATGATAGGAGTGGCTTCTCAGTCTCCACCGCAGGTGATGTCAACGGCGATGGCTTGGATGATTTGATTGTTGGTTCTTTTGAAGCCGACCCAAGCGGTAAATCAAAAGCAGGAAAATCCTATGTAATTTTCGGTAAAATCAACAACGCAGAGGTCAATCTATCTGTTGTTGCTAGTGGTACAGGGGGGTTTGTCATTAACGGCGAAAATGCAGGTGATTTGAGTGGTTCCTCAGTCTCCACCGCAGGCGATGTCAATGGTGATGGTTTGGATGATTTGATTGTTGGCGCTCGGATGGCCAAAGCAAGAGCAGGAAAATCCTATGTCATCTTCGGTAAAAATGACACCGATGCTATTGATTTAAGCGAACTTAATGACGACTCAAAATACATCATTAACTATTTAGGTGATAAAAACAACAATACCCTCACAGGCACCAACAATGATGAAATTTTTGTTGCTGGCGCAGGTAACGACACCCTAATAGGCAACGGTGGCATGGATGTTTTCAACGCAGGTGCAGGTAAAGACACTATTGTCATCAATGCCAGCAATATCGTTGCATTAGCACAAACAGGTGTAGGCAATCGTGCTCGTGTGGATGGTGGTGGTAACATTGACACGCTAGAACTAGATGGTAGTGGTTTAACCCTAGATTTAACCAACATCAGCAATATCCGTATTCAAGATATTGAGAAAATAGACATTACTGGTTCAGGTAACAACACTCTAATACTCAATCTAAATGATGTGTTGGATGCTTCTACCAGCACCAATGTTCTCAAAGTATTAGGCAATAGTGGTGACTCTGTGAATGCCTCAGGGTTT
>NZ_CAHJWD020000499.1 GCF_903642095.1 Bathymodiolus brooksi thiotrophic gill symbiont
TTAGATAAAGGCGAGCTTATCCGAGTCTTTCCTCAGTTTATGTGTATTAGATAAAGGCGAGGTTATCCGAGTCTTTTATCAGTTTATGTGTATTAGATAAAGGCGAGGTTATCCGAGGCTTTCATCAGTTTATGTGTATAAAATAAAGGCGAGCTTATCCGAGTCTTTCCTCAGTATATGTGTATTAGATAAAGGCGAGCTTATCCGAGTCTTTCCTCAGTTTATGTGTATTAGATAAAGGCGAGGTTATCCGAGTCTTTCATCAGTTTATGTGTATTAGATAAAGGCGATCTTATCCGAGTCTTTTCTCAGTTGATGTGTATTAGATAAAGGCGAGGTTATCCGAGTCTTTCATCAGTTTATGTGTATTAGATAAAGTCGAGCTTATCCGAGTCTTTCCTCAGTTTATGTGTATTAGATGAAGACGAGGTTATCCGAGTCTTTCCTCAGTATGTGTGTATTAGATAAAGGCGAGGCTATCCGAGTCTTTCCTCAGTTTATGTGTATTAGATAAAGGCGAGGTTATCCGAGTCTTTCCTCAGTTTATGTGTATTAGATAAAGACGATGTTATCAGAGTCTTTTCTCAGTATATGTGTATTAGATCAAGGCGAGGTTATCCGAGTCTTTCCTCAGTATATGTGTATTAGATAAAGGCGAGGTTATCCGCGTCTTTCCTCAGTTTATGTGTATTAGATAAAGGCGAGGTTATCCGAGTCTTTCCTCAGTTTATGTGTATTAGATAAAGGCGAGGTCATCAGAGTCTTTCATCAGTTTATGTGTATTAGATAAAGGCGAGGTTATCCGAGGCTTTCATCAGTTTATGTGTATAAAATATAGGCGAGCTTATCCGAGTCTTTCCTCAGTATATGTGTATTAGATAAAGGCGAGGTTATCCGAGTCTTTCCTCAGTATATGTGTATTAGATAAAGGCGAGGTTATCCGAGTCTTTCTTCAGTATATGTGTATTAGATAAAGGCGAGGTTATCCGCGTCTTTCCTCAGTTTATGTGTATTAGATAAAGGCGAGGTTATCCGAGTCTTTCCTCAGTTTATGTGTATTAGATAAAGGCGAGCTTATCCGAGTCTTTCCTCAGTTTATGTGTATTAGATAAAGGCGAGGTTATCCGAGTCTTTCCTCAGTTTATGTGTATTAGATAAAGGCGAG
>NZ_CAHJWD020000500.1 GCF_903642095.1 Bathymodiolus brooksi thiotrophic gill symbiont
TAAATTCATGTAAAGTCAGGTCGCGTAAATTCGTGTAATGTCAGGTCACATAAATTCGTGTAATGTCAGGTCATGTAAATTCGTGTAATGTCAGGTCACGTAAATTCGCATAAAGTCAGGTCACATAAATTCGTGTAATGTCAGGTCGCGTAAATTCGTGTAATGTCAGGTCATGTAAATTCGTGTAATGTCAGGTCGCGTAAATTCGCATAAAGTCAGGTCCCATAAATTCATGTAAAGTCAGGTCGCGTAAATTCGTGTAATGTCAGGTCACATAAATTTGTGTAATGTCAGGTCGCATAAATTCGTGTAATGTCAGGTCATGTGAATTCGTGTAATGTCAGGTCAAGTAAATTCGTGTAAAGTCAGGTCACATAAATTCGTGTAATGTCAGGTCACGTGAATTCATGTAATGTCAGGTCGCGTAAATTCGTGTAATGTCAGGTACCGTAAATTCGCGTAAATTCATGTAAAGTCAGGTCGCGTAAATTCGTGTAATGTCAGGTCACATAAATTCGTGTAATGTCAGGTCATGTAAATTCGTGTAATGTCAGGTCACGTAAATTCGCATAAAGTCAGGTCACATAAATTCGTGTAATGTCAGGTCGCGTAAATTCGTGTAATGTCAGGTCACATAAATTCGTGTAATGTCAGGTCATGTAAATTCGTGTAATGTCAGGTCACGTAAATTCGCATAAAGTCAGGTCACATAAATTCGTGTAATGTCAGGTCGCGTAAATTCGTGTAATGTCAGGTCATGTAAATTCGTGTAATGTCAGGTCGCGTAAATTCGCATAAAGTCAGGTCCCATAAATTCATGTAAAGTCAGGTCGCGTAAATTCGTGTAATGTCAGGTCACATAAATTCGTGTAATGTCAGGTC
>NZ_CAHJWD020000501.1 GCF_903642095.1 Bathymodiolus brooksi thiotrophic gill symbiont
TGTCACCACAAAAAAATAATAGCGGCAGGAAATACTCAAAATAATGCAGTATTTCCACGGCTAATTATTGAGTTTAAGAGAAGTCTTTTTCTGCAAAATCCAAATCAATTTGAATATTAGAATTGTCTAATAATTCTAAGCATTTTGGCACGGCTAAAAACACCGCACCGAGACATACAGCAATTGCATCAGGCTTTCCTGGTAAATTGATTATTAAACTCTTGCCACGAGTCCCTGCTGTTTGACGCGATAGAATTGCAGTAGGCACTGTGCGAAGGCTAACGGTGCGCATTTGTTCTGCAAAGCCATCAAAAATACGCTCACATACGGCATGCGTGGCTTCAGGGGTTACATCACGAGTAGTAGGGCCAGTGCCACCAGTGGTAAGAATTAAATTGCAATTTTTATTGTCTGCAAAATCTATTATTGTTTGTTCAATTAACGCTTGTTCGTCTTCAATGATAATAGTTTCTATTTTGTAAGGCGAAAGTAGAGCGTTACCAATCCAAGTCTGCATAGCAGGGCCACCAATATCCTCATATTCTCCTCGTGCAGCACGGTCGGAAATGGTGATAAAACCTATTTTGATTGTCGCTTGTTGTTTGGCGTTGGTTTGATTCATTGGTTTCTTACCCTCCAGTAACGGGTGGATAGAAAGCCACCTCATCATTATTATTTAATTGAGTTAAATTGTTGGCAATTTCATGATTGACTGCACAAAGAATATTATTTGGAAAATGTTGTTCTCCATAGTGTTCAATTAATTGTTGTTTTAATTTATTGACTGTCATATTAGGGCTTGCTGTTACAGTCTCACTGGAAACTTGAAGTGCCTCTTTAAGTGAGGCAAAATATAAGATGTTCATCCGCCAATCTCCACCATTTGCACATTGTTAATGTTGTTAATATTGGTGTTAAACTCATGTCGTTCGGGCTTGTTATTAATAGCACTAATAATCATTGACTTAATCTCATTATCGCTCATATTTGCTCTAATTGCATCACGCAGAGAAATAGAATTTTCTTGACCTAGGCATAGAATTAGCCGACCTTTTGCGGTGAGTCTGACACGATTACAGTTGCTACAAAAATTATTAGAAACTGCAGAAATAATACCCACGGATGAGCGACTGTTTTTAATTGAATAATTTTTAGCTGGCCCTGCAGTTTGTTTGGAATGAGTGGCAAGCAAGCGATTTGGCAAGTGTGTATGCATTCTTTTTAAAATATCAGATTCGCTATAATGATGCCCAACAGCATCAATACCTGCTGTGCCAATTGGCATGGTTTCAATAAAACGAATGTCAATGTTGCGTGCAATGACAAAGTCAACCATCGCTTCAATTTCATCATCGTTTATGCCACGCATAACCACCATATTGAGTTTAATCGGTGTCATACCTGCTGCAATTGCAGCATCAATGCCTTGAATAACTTTGTCTAAATCACCACCACGGGTAATTTGTTTAAATCTTTTTTTATCCAGAGAATCAATAGAAATATTGACTCTATTGATGCCCACTGCTTTAAGTTGATTGGCAATTGGTGCTAATAAATGTGCATTGGTTGAGATGGGAATGTCATCAATCATTGGAATTTGACCAAGTTTGGTTGCCAGATTGAGAATATCTTTTCGTAATAGCGGTTCGCCACCAGTGAGCCTGACTTTTGTTACCCCTAATTCACTAAATAACCTACATACAGTTGCAATTTCCTCATAAGACATAATCTCATTTCGAGTGGTATTAATGACATGGTCTTCATCACGACAATAGTGGCAATGATAGTTACAGTGATCCGTTACTGAAACTCTAAGATAGGTAATGTTACGATTAAAGGGGTCAATTAATTTTTGCATAATTATATTTTCCAATGTCCAGATTTTCCACCAGATTTTTCAAGCACTTGAGTTTGACTGATAACCATACCACGGTCAACTGCTTTACACATATCATACACTGTAAGTGCTGCTACGCTAGCGGCAACGAGTGCTTCCATTTCCACACCAGTTTTTCCATCAAGTTTAGTGGTGGCAATAATTTCAACGCTTGATTCTTCGGTATTAGCAGTCAGTGCTACGCTAACTTTTGTCAACATCAAAGGGTGGCAAAGTGGGATGAGGTCGGCACACTTTTTTGCGGCTTGAATGCCAGCAATGCGTGCCACCGCCAAAACATCACCTTTTTTATGTTGATCAGAAGTAATCAGTGCCAAAGTTTCTGGTTGCATTAACACCACAGATTTAGCCACAGCAATACGAGTGGTGATGGATTTACCTGATACATCAACCATTTGTGCATCACCTTTGTTATTAATATGAGTTAGTTTGTTCATTGTATTATGCGTTAATTTAAGGAATAATAATTAAGTACTTTCCCTTGAGAAAAGGTAGTGTCTTCTGGTATTTCTAGCAAACCATCCGCCCAAACGATAGAGCTTAGCACATCGGAACCCTGTTTAGGGTAAAGACTGGCTGAAGCAGGCATTGTGGTGTGGTCTAATCGAACTCTGACAAACTCTCGTCGTGGTTTGGGTTTAAGCCAATCAAAATTAGTTTGCACTTGAATAGGTTGATTTTTATAGTTACTCATACCTTGCATTTTCTTGATAAAAGGCTGTGCAAATAAGAAGAAAGTAACCATAGCAGACACAGGATTACCTGGTAAGCCAATAAAGGCAGATTTACCAATATGACCAAATGCCAATGGCTTACCTGGTTTCACTTTAATACGCCACAAAGAGAGTTTGCCGAGTTTTTCTACTGCAGGTTTAACATGGTCTTCTTCGCCAACAGACACCCCGCCAGTGGTGATGATTAAATCGCAGTCATCGGCAAGTGTGTCAAGTGCATTTAGTGTTGCATTAAAATCGTCTTTGATGTTTCCTAGGTTAACAATGTTGCAATTTAGTTGCGTAAGTAGGGCGACCAATGCATACCGATTAGAATTAAATATTTCACCATTTTTTAAAGTCTCACCCGGTTTAATTAATTCATCTCCAGTGAAAAATAACCCAACTTTTAATTGCTTAAAAACTCTTAATTCTTTTACACCAATAGAGGCAGTAAGTGCAATATCCTGTGCTTTGAGCTGTCGTCCTTTTTTTAAAATAACATCGCCTGAGCTAATGTCATTACCCAATGGTCTAATATTTTCATTCAGTGATAAAGGTTGCCAAGTTTCGATAGAGCAACCATCTTTTGAAACTTCGCACACCTCTTGCATGATAACGGTATTCGCACCCTGCGGAATAGGTGCACCAGTAAAAATTCTAGCAGCACAACCCGGTGCAAGCGTGCTTCCCGTGCTTCCCGCTTGAATTCTATCAGTTATTTTGAAATTCAATATACCGGGCGTGCTGATTTGTTCGGGTTTTAAGGCAATTGCATAGCCATCCATTGCACTATTGTCAAATTCTGGCACATTAATATTGGCACAAATATCATCTGCTAATATTTTCTGCAAAGCATCATCAAGCGATACAGAACAAGTATTGGTATTGACAATCGATGCATTTAATAAAAACTCCAGCGCTTCACTCATTGTTAGTAAAGGCTGTAATCCTTGGTCGCAAGTGCTGTCAATTTTTTGCTTATTCATATTTATAAAAAGACCTGTAGTAAATAATTTATTAAAAACATCTATTTACGCAAAAATCTTAATTGTATCATGTAACTTTAATATAATTGCGAAACCTTTGTGCAATGTTGGTAATGATTGAGTTAATGCCACCCATATAAAATAACTGAGTTCAGTTGTAAAATTTAACACACTATCGTTATTAATTTTACCACTCTTTGGTTTTTATTGTTTACACTGGTTTAATGGGCATTTGTCAGATATTTACTCAAGCACTAAATTACCACTACTAATTAACGAGGTTAAATTAACACTCGTTACCCCTATTAAAGTAATGCTAATATCAGTTTCAAAAGCCTCACCTCCATTAGCATCAACAGAAATTATTGTATTACTACCATTTCCAGTGCTAGCAATAAAATTAGACAATGTGGAACTGGTGTTGTAGCCATCTAGCAGGATGGATAAATCTATTTTATCGCTGTTAGTATCAAAGTCTAAAATGGTGTCATTGCCAGCAGTTTTAAAGTGGTATTTGAAAGTGTCAGCACCACCGTTACCTTGCAAGGTGTCGTTTCCGTTACCACCTGTGATAATATCATTAACCGAGCCACCTGTTAAGGTGTCGTTACCCCCTAGGCCGTGAATATTCTGAATGGTGGTTTCACTGCTTTGGTCTAAGATGTTAGCGGAATTCTCTCCAACGATTACTCCGTTTGCTAGCGTATCACTTAAATTCCAGCCTTTATTAACAAAAAATTGTCGGGCAGTAGCTTCGGTATATATGTTTTGCACATTAGAATTACTAAAATTGACATTGTCATTAACACCTGTTTCACCCGCAGAGGTGTTAACATTTGACCAGCCAACCAGTAATTTATTATAATTATCATTTCCAAAACTTGTGGCATCAGTAAGCATATTTTGTGCAGTGGTAATTTTTGAGATATCCCAATTACTAATGTCTTGATTAAAAGAGCTTGCACCTGAGAACATACTTGCCATAGTGGTTGCATCTGAAGTATTAAAATTCATTACATCCATATTATTAAAGGTAGATTGTCCATTAAATAAGTTTGATAAATCTTGATTGACATTTGTTACCACAGCCTGCACTTGAGTAACATCAAGCGTGTTGTCGTTATCATCAGAGCGTACTGCTTGTAGTCTAGAGTTGTAACCTTGAATTGTATTATTTAAACCATGATCGTTAAGTAAATAAGGGTTAACTCGATCAACAAGTGTTGCCAAAGCCTCAGCACTAATGTCGACATTGCCATTAGTGTCATTAATTTTAGTTAATGCTGTAACAATGCTAATAATGTTATCAGATGCCTCTGAAATATTTCCTGATTTATCGACAATATAAATTTTATAATCCCCAATTGCTAAGGTTGCTAATGAGAGTTCGGCAGTAGTGTTTGAGACAAGATTAACTCGATTGTATTGATTGTCGTCTAAGGCAATAATATCCACCTCTTTTGTTGGAGTAATACTTGCCTCAACAATGTAAGCAAAAGTGATGCTACTGTCTGTTTGAGCATTAATCTCAATACTTTCCAAGGAAGTCTTTTTGGCAGTTGCTACGATTGTCTTGTCTGGGGCTTGAGTGTCCACATGAAATTCGGCCGCTATTAATTCAACGGAATCAATGGCATTCATTTTCCCGTTGATGACACCAATTGTCAAACGAATTTTATTTGACAAATAATCAAGTGCACTGGTTAAGGTAATTATTGTGTCGCTAATCTTACCCGGTTGAACGCCTGTCATTATACCGCCTGTTTCACCACTGTTAGTTTTTGTATAAACTACTTCAAAGGCATTATTTTTCCATACTTCTACTTTGCTAATTTCACCTGGAGTTGATACTTCTCTAACAATAACTTTTTCCATATAAACGGCATTATTGTAAGTTAGAGTTAATGTACTTATTTCTGAAGGATCAAAGCCTTCGTTCCATGTGGTGGTAGCATAAAAGGGGTAGAATGGTGTGGTGTCACCAACCTTATATATACGACCCCCATCGTGAGTGTCAGGCTCACCTAAAAGGAGGTGATCATATACATTGTTATTAGAGGCACTAGCTTCTATTACCCATTGTCTTCCAGAAACAAGCTCAACGGCAGATGAAATTCCAGAAATGGTATTACCTGCTAAATCATTAACACCATCAAGCTTAATATCGCCAGCATCAATATCAAAATCAGCGCTACTAATATTTTCATCATCAACTATGTAACTAAATATTAATTTACCTTGTGCCAACATAGCACTTGTTGTTGCAACAGTGTCTAGAAAAAAATCAATGCCATCAATAATAATTTTGTTGGTATTTTGTTGCTCAACAGTGCCAAGTTTTAATGCTTTAGATGTAGAAAGTGTTATTTCAACTCTGTCACCTGAAGCAGGGTTTCTGGCAGCTAGGGAACTGATTATCCAAGCACCAGCATTAATTGGAGTCGGGTTTACGGCATCAATGGTTATGGATGAATCAACTTGAGTTGAATAAGCACCATCTTTTAGAGTAAATGTAATGTCATATTTTCCATCTTCCGTTGGTAACTCACTATTGGCAACTGACCAAGCACCATTTTCGTCAATAGCAACAGTATCAATAGTAACAGCAGGTATTGTTGAACCATCTTTAAAAAATTGGAAATTGCTAATAGTGGAAATTTTATTGACACTGCCATTAGAAACAATACCTGATATAAGCCACTTATCTAATTCATTAGCATTAATACCATCACTACTATCTACGCCTACGCCAGTAAAATTAATAACGGTATTGGCAACAGTGCCCACTTGAAATGTCCATTTATTGTCACCTATATTGTCAATACCTGTAAAAACATTACCTATAACATCGGTAACGACACTGCGTGGGATTTTTATATAATAAACAGATCCCTCAGTAAGATCCTCCTCTAGATTAACAATAAGCTGATTATCATTAATGGTAGCAGTCAAAATATCAATAGTAGCAGTGGCAGAAGTGTCACCTACTTTCCAAATTTCAATATTACCTGTACCTGCTTTTATTGCTTCACTAAAATCAATTATTAAGTTTGGATTTTTTGTCAAAATATTGTTATCAGAATTTGTTTCTGCAACAAAAGTTGGTATTATGGTATCAATCAAGAAGTTTTTTGTTAAGCCGACTGCATCAATTACATTGTTACCAACCTTCTTGTTAATAAATGTTAGACGAATTTTATTTGATAAATAATTGAGTACATTGTCCAGAGTAATTATCATGTCACTAACTTTCCCCGGATGATAACCTGATAAAGTGCCGCCTATTTCGGTATTGATAGTATTTTTATAAACCTCTACAAAGACATCGTTTTTCCATACTTCTATTATACTAACTTTACTTCGGCTTAATAAATCTCCAATAAAAATATGCTGAATATAAACTTCTTTATCGTAAGTTAAAGTCAGTATGCCTGTGTTTTCTTGGCTGATCCATCCAAAATTAGCATCACCAGTATCATGGTTATTGCCAGCGCTAAATGGGGAATTAGGCGCACCTGTTGCTTTGCTTGCCGGAGTTGAGTGTGCACTAGTATCAGAGGTTGCGGATACTGCCCATTGCCCCAAAGTGCCTAATTCAACAGCAGACGAAATACCAGTAACGCCATTATTTGCTATATCGCTAATACCCTCAAGCTTAATATCGCCAGCATCAATATCAAAATCATCAATACTGATATTTTGATTGGCAACAACTGTGTGACTAAAGATCAATTTACCTTCTGCCAATAAAGCACTTGTTGTTGCAGTAGTGTCTAGGAAAAAATCAATGCCACCAATAATAATTTTGTTATTACTTTGCTGGCTAGCTGTGCCAAGTTTTAACGCCTCAGATAGAGAGAGTGTTATTTCAATTTTGTCGTTTAATACAAAGCCTATTTGTGTTGCTATGGGTTTAATTGACCAAGCGCTAGAACTAATTGGCGTTGGCGTGGCAGCTTCCAAAGTAAAACTTAAATTTTGAATTTCACTTGTATTACCCGCTTTATCTATTTGTTTAACATCAATAATATAGGCACTATCTGCTGTTGGTTTGGTGTAAGTATCCTTCCAAGATCCATAAGGATTACTGCCTACTTTAATACGATATTTAACAATGGCACCCGCCTCAGTATTTGTTGACATGGTAATTGCAGCGTCATTTACAAAGCCATTAACTTTGTTGGCTACTAAACTTATATTAGGTTTTTCGGGTGCTGTCGTATCTAAAGTCAAGCTTAAACTTTGAATCTCACTTACATTGCCTGCTTTATCTGTCTGTCTAACATCAATAGTATAAACGCCATCTGCTGTTGGACTATTGTATACTCCCCAAGAGCCATAAGAGCCACCGTTTGCTTTAATGCGATATTCAGCAATACCATCAGTCTCAATATTTTCTGGTGCGACAATTGCAGCATCATTTGTGATATTGTCGCTATTAAAACTATTGTTACCCCCATTAGTGCTGTCATTTGTTAAACTTATATTAGGTTTCATAGGTGCACTCGTGTCAATTAAAACTGATGTGTTATTGCCGCCTATTCCTATAATATTATTGTCTGCTGATAAGTTTATTACAATCGTGTATGACTCCCTATCTATTAAAGTTGGCATTTTTTCATGAGTCAAAGTCCAGGTTGATCCATTGATACTACTAGAAAGCGTTGGCATTGTGCCCGTATAAATAACATCATTCAAATTTCCACTTTTGGCTTTGAAAAGGATACCAGTGATAACAACATTCTTATTCACATTATCTGGGTTTGAAAGCACACCTGTAATGGACAAACTGTCCAATTCTCCAGCATTAATACCATTGCTGGCAACATCGGTTGTGTTAATAGACCAAACAGCAGTTGTTACCAAGGTTCTAATAGAAAAATTCCAAGTATTTATATCGCTAATACCTGCATAATCGTTGCCCGCCATATCTTTGAAAGCACCAACATCTATTTTGACATAATGCTCTCCTATGGTTAAATCTGAAGTTGGGTTAATACTTACTATGTTGTCATTGATTGTTATCTTAGAACTGGTTACATCAAATTCCTCAACTTGTGTGCCATTTTTTTTGTAAAGAGTAATTTTCTTACCGCTAACTGCAGTAACTGCTTCTGAAAAGGTCATTAACAAGTCGAAATTTGCTGCCATATTACCACTTAATGTAGCGGTTGGATTTGTGGTATCTACTGTGATTGACAAGACATCAGAAGAGACGCTTTCATTACCGACAGTGTCGGTTGCTTTTGCAGTAATATTTGACAAGCCTACTGTTAAAAGAACTTCTTGTCTAAAATTACCATCGCTATTGACAATAATAGTGGCAGTTGAGTTCAACGGTGTATTGCCGTTGAATAATGTTATGGTTGCCCCCACTTCGGCTTTACCTGTAATGGTTACAGTGGTCTTATTGGTGATATTATTTTGATTATTAGTCTCTAGCACCAAATCAGTTGGTGCATCAGGGGCTTTACTGTCAACAGTAGGCGTATTGGCAGTCACTGCTGGGCTGGCAAGAATGGCTGTGTTGCCAGCGATGTCGGTAAAGATGCTTGAATTCATTAGTAATTTATCGGTTTCAGCAGTAACATTGCCCATTTCACTAGCAATAATTGTGTAGGAAATTTTTAATGTATTTGTGCCTGATCCTGATACATAGGTAGCCTCTCTTTCAGTATCGCCAATCTTAATTTTATAGATAGGTTTGTTTGTATTTGTGCTATCAGTAACGGTTACTGCTTCGCTCATGATAATACTGACCACGATTTTGTCACCTGCTTTAAGTGTATCTGTTTTGACGGCATCTGAATTATCAGTGGCATTTATAACCACGCTTTTTACGGTTGGAGCTACGGTATCAAGTATGCTTTCTTTTGAGGCAATAATGCTGGTTTTTTCAGCATCAACTTGGTCTTTGTCGTTTGTTTTTGCAACGACTACTCGTATGGTGTTAGTGTTTTCATTGTTTAGATTAATACCAAGCCAAGTAACTTGCGTGTTGTTTGTAACAGTGCCCTTTATCCAATCACCATTATTAATTGAAAGCCAAATATTCTCATCAGATTCAAGCGGATTGTTTAATGTTGTCGTAACATTTTGCGCTGTTGTTTTGGTAATAAGATCATTACTAAACGCCCCTGTGTCAGCAGATAGCATAAAACCAGCATTGGTAATTGGTGATGTTTTAAAGGTCGTATCGGCAACAAGTTTGTCGGCAGCTGTGTTAATTTTTATTTGTTCAACAAGAGCCTGTGCTTTGTCTATTTGACTTGCATCGGCAACTGCTTGACTTGCATCGGTTTTCATTTTTATTTGAACCTTGCGAGAGCCAGCGATTAATTTATTTACCGTTATATCTGTTAAAGCGTTAGTGTTGTAAATATCCCTTGCAACATCGTTAATAATGGCTTGAAAATCACCAGCAGTTGTGGCTGCACCTGAGAGTGATGCGGCTATTTGACCTGCTTTTACATTGCCTTCGTTGCTTTCGTTATCTACACTATTAATTGTGTCAACTTTTGTTGTGAAAATGTTACTTTTTAAGCCAAATGCGTTTCGCACTACTGCTTCAGATGAGGCTATTTTTGTTGTATCGGTGTTTGTAAAATTATTAGTGCTAACAATTAATTTCTGACCATTGTTGGTTACACTGAACTGAGTGCCACTAACAATGACTTGCGTTACAATGGTGGTTTGCACATTAATATTTGCTATTACCGAGCCTGAGGTGGATAGGGTGGCAATAGAATATAAATCATGCAGTAAAGTTGCTTCAGCATTAGTCGCCTCATCCATGAATTTAATATCACTAGAAGCCTTAAGTCGAATATAAATTGTGCCTGTGTAAGCTTTGTAGTTTGACTCTAAGTCATCTACAGAAATAGTATAAGTGCCATCTGCCTTAAGTCCAACATTGGCTATTTGATTGCCGTTTTTGTCATAAATGAAAACTGCATTTTCAACATTGCCCCCTTTATACATACCTGCTGAGAAAGTGCCGTTTAGTGAAAATGCATCATCATCTTTATTGTTGTCACCACTACCACTGCCAATAACGACTGCACCAACTAAAACTGCGGCTACAATCCCTATATTTTCAGTAACAACATCATAGAAACTTTGATTATTACTTGCTACACTGGATTCTGTAGAAACAATAGATTGATTGCCATAAAAATATACAACTTGCGTGCTGTCTTCTAAAGTAAAAAACACCTCAGCAACAATATGATAAAGCCCACCACCTTCAACAGGCAAAGAAACCAAGCAAGACAAATCAGTCGCACAAACATCAAAATAGTTGTCAAAGATAATAACGCCATCTTCTAATATTACCTCTAAATTATCACCGACTTTCTTGGCAATTAGGCCTGACTTTTCAATCTCTAAATCTTTGGTATTTAATTGGTAAACAGTGCTTTTTTGAGCTTGAATGTGTTGAATACCTTTGGTGACAATAACAATTTCTTTATTGAATTTTTTAGTAACTGCTTGTGCTTTAGCTTGTAATTCAGTTATGTGTTTTTGTGTATTTATTTGCATAGACATCCTTTATATTGTTATTTATTTAGACTTGATATAAAAATATTTTAAGACCTTTGTATAAATTATGAGCAATCGCCAATTAGGTGAAAATTGAATTTTGCTAACTGTTAATATTTATACGAAAGATACACAGGGTATTTTAGCATAATTTTATTTATCACAAAAGAGTGGCGGCCCATATTTTTATTACCTATATTTACTCAAGCACTAAATTACCATTACCAACTTAAACACTCCAAAAGATTTTAACAAGTTCCTTACTCCCAATGCTTAGTTTGATTAACATCCGTGGTTTTTGCATGCACCCAGCGACTGCCACTTTTAGTATGCTCTTTTTTCCAAAAAGGCGCCTGCGTTTTAAGGTAATCCATTACAAATTCACAAGCTTCAAAAGCCGATTTCCGATGCTTACTGGTGGCAATAACCAACACAATTTGCGCACTTACTGGCAAATCACCCACGCGATGAATGATGGTAATATTACCCAGTGCCCATCGCTTATGTGCTTGATTAGCAATAGCAAATAAAGCTTTTTCAGTCATCTCTGGGTAATGTTCAAGCGTCATCTTACTAAGTAACTTGTCATCCAAATCACGCACCGTGCCAACAAAACTAACCACTGCACCAATGTTATTATCACCTTCTCTAGCAAGATTAACTTCAATACTTAAATCAAAGTCCTCTTGTTGAATGCTTATTTTATCCATAAGATTATTTTACAACAATCTCAATTTCTCTTAATATTTTTTTTACATACTGCCAGCAAAGGTTCGTTCTACACTTATACTCTCTATTGTTATCTTGTTTATCTGTTACCAAACTTTTTTTCATTTAACTAATGTAGTTGGCTTTTGGTTTGGTATAATAATTCCACATTGTCCAATGGTGGATGATAAAAAAAACATTGGCGTTTACTTGGATTCTATTTTTAATGGAGTTGGGTAAGCGTTTTTTTTTGGCTGGTTCAAAGTTGGATAAGTCAAAAAATGGCATTGAAGCCAGTTAAGTATTTATTGTAATGATAAATATTTAACTGGCTTTTTTTATGAGATTTTTTTGCATAAGTATGCAGGGACTTAATAATTTAAAAACAAGGAAATAGAATGAAAAAATTGATTGTAGTAGGCTCGGGAATGAGTGCAATGAAGGTGGTGGATGAAATCTTAAAAATAGACCCATTAATGTATCAAATAACGATTATTGGTGCAGAAACAGTATTGCCTTACAATAGAATTATGTTGTCTCCAGTTTTGGCGGGTGAAAAGAGTTTTAATGATATTAAAACGCATGATGAGGCTTATTTTTCCCAGCATAATATCACTTTCAAACCGGGATTTGAAGTAACAGCAGTGAATAGAAAGTTGAAAAATGTTTTGGTTGCTAATATTCAAGACAAATCAACTGACAATATTGCTTATGACCGTTTGGTGATTTGCACAGGCTCAACGCCATTTATTTTGCCATTGCCGGGCAATACATTAAAGGGTGTGGTTTCATTTAGAGATATTTACGATGTTGAATATATGCAATCAGAGGCTGGAAAATCTAAAAAAGTGGCTGTTATTGGCACGGGTTTGCTAGGGCTTGAAGCGGCTAATGGGTTAAATGAGTTGGGCTTTGAGGTAACGGTTATTGGCAATATGGATGCCATTATGAATATGCAATTAGATGCTTCATCTGGACATTTATTGCAAAAAGTATTAGAGCAAAAAAACATTCATTTTAAATTGGGGGCAATAACCATCAAAATTGCTGGCAAGGATAAGGTTGAATCGTTAGAATTTGAAGATGGAACGACACTGAAGGTAGATATGGTGGTTATGTCTGTTGGCATTGTTCCAAATGATACTTTAGCCAAGCAAATTGGTTTACAAACAAATAGAGGTATTATTGTTAATGACACGATGATGACCTCAGATCCTGCCATTTATTCAGTAGGCGAGTGTATTAAACACCGAGGTATGTCGTATGGTTTGGTGGCACCACTTTTTGAACAAGCACGCGTGTGTGCCGAGCAAGTGTGTGAGGTGTCTCATCATATATACACGGGTTCAGACATTTCTACTAAGTTAAAAATCTCAGGTGTGGATGTATTCTCAGCAGGGGAATTTGACAATGCAAATGACGAGGTTATGTGCTCTAAAGACCATGCGCTTAATACGCGTAAGCGACTTTCTATTAGGGGGGATAAATTGGTCGGTGCGGTTTTATTTGGTGATTCAACAGATGGACTGTTTTATTTTGATTTGATTAAAAAAGAAACAGACATTAGCAGTATTCGCAAAACCTTATTGTTTGGTGATATCAATATTGATGGCTCAAGTGCTGGTGCTGTAGGCGTTGAAAAAATGGCAGATGATGAGCAGGTGTGTGGTTGTATGGGCGTTACTAAAGGCGATATTGTGAGTGCAGTTACAGGGGGTTGTGATACTTTTGAAGCCATACAAAAAGAAACAGGCTGTGCGACAGGGTGTGGTGGTTGTGGGTCGGTAGCCAAGCAAATTTTTAGTTTTGTATCAGGTGCAGAATTGGTTAGCAAGGAAACGCTTTGTGATTGCACCAGCCATTCAACTGCAGAAGTGCGTGAATATATTAGAGCACTTGATGTGGTTAAAACCATTGATGAAATACGCTCAGCATTATATTTCACCAGTACTTGTGAAGCTTGTGGTGCGGCAATTAATTATTATTTATCATCGCAGTTTAATGATGCGTATGTGCATAACGATGCAGAGCGTCCACACAATGAAATGATGCATGCAAATAAGCAAAGAGATGGCACTTATTCTATTGTGCCACAAATGCAGGGTGGTTTGACAACGCCAGCAGAACTCAAATCGTTAGCAGAAATTGCAGTGAAATATGAAGTGCCAACTGTCAAGGTAACAGGTGGGCAGCGTATTGATTTATTGGGTATTCCTAAAGAAAATCTGAACGATATGTGGGACGAGATTGCAGCAGCAGGTATGGAATCTGGTTATGCGTATGGCAAAGCCACGAGAACCTGTAAATCTTGTGTTGGCACAGATCATTGTATGATGGGAACACAAGATTCAATGGGCTTGTCGGTAAAGATGGAAGATGCGGTTTGGTCGCACTTTATGCCACATAAATTTAAAATGGGCGTGAGCGGTTGCCCGCGTAATTGTGCTGAGGTAACGATTAAAGATTTTGGCGTGATTTGCACCGAAAAAGGCTATGAAATTCATATAGCAGGTGCTTGTGGTATCAGAACCAAGGTATGTTTAAAAGACCGTTTCTTTGAAACCGAAGCCGATGTGGTTGAATACCTTAAAGCCTTTGTGCAATTATATCGTATTGAGGCAAATTACCTTGAACGGGTAATGCATTTTGAAGAGCGTGTTGGTTTGGAATACATTCAATCACAATTAAATACACCAGAGAAGATTAAGAAGTGGGCGGCGACACTCCCCAAAACTATTAAAAATCCATGGACAACTACAGACCATAGAAAATCGGCTTAACTTAAGGAAAAAACAATGAAAGACAAATTAAATTTATTTTCATTTAAGGGTAAATATCGGATTTTACATCTGACTTGGTTTGCTTTTTTTATGTCATTTATGGTATGGCTCAGTCTTGGGCCAATGATGCCCTTTATTCGTGATGCGTTAGGACTGAGCGAACAGCAAGCCAAAGTGTTGCTGATTTTGAATGTGGCAATGACGATTCCCTCTAGAATTGTGGTTGGAATGTTGGTGGATAAATTCGGCCCTAGAATTATGTTTACTTCTATTTTGGTGTTAGGTGGGCTGATATCTATTGCTTTTAGTTGGATGCAAACTTATGAACAACTGGCTTTATTGCGATTTTTATCGGGCTTTATTGGTGCTGGTTTTGTGGTCGGCATTCGATTGATTTCTGAATGGTTTCCAGCGAAGCAAACAGGTGTTGCCCAAGGCATTTATGGGGGTTGGGGTAATTTTGGCTCTGCTGGTGCAGCGGTTACTTTGCCTTTTATTGCCAGTAGTTTTGGTGATATTGATGGCTGGCGTTATGCTATTACTATAGCCAGTCTTGTGGCGATTGCGTATGGTATTTTTTATTATTTTAATGTAACCAATACACCAAAAGGCTCTACCTATTTTAAACCGAAAAAATCAGGTGCAATGGAAGTGAGCAGTTATGCAGATTTGGCACTTTATATTGTAATGAACATACCGTTATATCTTGCTTTATCGTTGTTAACATGGAAGTTATCACCTAAAGCAATGGGGATGATTTCATCAACTGTGGAGATTAGCGTTTATGTAACATTGGTTATTATATTTGCTTTTCAAGTGTTGAAAACTTGGCAATTGAATGCTGAGCATTTAAAGGCTGGTGTGCCAAAACAACACCGATATAAATTTAAGCAAGTTGCTATTTTAGACTGGGCTTATTTGGTCACTTTTGGCACAGAATTAGCAGTGGTTTCAATTCTTGCTATGTTCTATGTTGACTGGTTTGAATTGCCCAAAATCACGGCGGCATTATTGGCAGGTGTTTATCCATTTATCAATCTATTTGCACGACCGGGTGGTGGTTATTTGAGTGATAAATACGGTAGAAAACTCATTTTAATGGTGGTTTTTACGGGTGTTACCTTGAGTTTTCTAGCCTTAGGCACAGTGGATAGAAGTTGGTCAATTTACCCAGTGATTGCACTAACCATTGCAGGCGGTATCTTTTCTAAGGCAGGATCAGGTGCTATATTTGCAATGGTGCCACTTATTCAAAGGCGTTTAACTGGGCAGATTGCAGGTATGGCAGGTGCATTTGGCAATGTGGGTGCAGTGATGTTTTTAACGGTGAATTCCTTGGTAGATTACGACCAATTTTTTATGTTAATTGGCGTTGTTAGTGGCATTGTGTTAATATTGATTGTGATTTTCTTGGAAGAACCAAAAGGACATATGACAGAAATTTTAGATGATGGCACAGTTGAAATAATCAAGTTAAATTAAGTATGAAACAACTGAAAGTTACCGTTCATTTTCATTCTATCGCAGGCATCAAGCCTGAAAATCAAGATGCCTGTGCTTATTATATGCCAGACAATCAAGCCTTAGAATACAAAGGCATTACCAGCGTTATGGCAGATGGTGTTAGTGCTTGTGATAGAGCATCTGAGGCGAGCAGTTGTTGTGTAAAAGGTTTTTTGAGTGATTATTATTCAACGCCCGATTCTTGGAGTACAGAGCATGCAGCGGTTAAAGTAATTTCAGCGCTTAATAATTGGCTGCATTCACAATCTGCTCGTGCAGGTGAAGAATCTTCAATGCTATCAACACTCAGTGTTTTTATCGCCAAATCCAATACGGCACATATTTTTCATGTGGGCGATTCTCGTATTTATCGCTACCGTCATGGCAAATTAACGCAGTTGACCAAAGACCATGTGTTAAATGTTAATAAGAAAAAAACTTATCTCTCAAGGGCAATTGGCTTTGATTTAAGAGTTAGTGTGGACTATCAAACTTTTGATATGCAGGCACAAGATTTGTTTTTATTGACCACCGATGGTGTGCATGATGTGCTAAACAAGGAAACTTTACAGGCGTGTTTAAGGGAAAAATCCAATTGCAAAGATTTGGTTGAAAAAGCCATGGAAGCTGGGTCTCAGGATAATATTTCGGCAATGATTTGCCAAGTGGAGCAATTGCCTGAAAAAAATTTAGATGAAGCCTTTGATGAATTAACCCAAAAACCAGTGCCACCTGATTTGGAAAAAGGGATGAAAATTAACGGCTTTGAGGTAGAGTCGTTGCTGGTGTCTAGTGCAAAAATTCAATTGTATTTGGCAAAAAATATTGCCACAGGGGAATTGGTTGCACTAAAAACACCTTCAGTTAATTTTGAAGACGACACTCAATATTTACAATATTTTATGTATGAGCAGTGGGTTGGGCAGCGTATTCAAAGTCCAAATGTGGTTAAAATTCATAAATCTAATGCACAAGATAAATTCCTTGCGTATGCAATGGAATACATTAAAGGGCAAACGCTCAGACAATGGATAGATGAAAATCCATCACCAGATATGAATGTTGTGCTAAGTATTGTCAAGCAAATTGTTAGCGGTATTAGAGCATTTCACAGGCAAGAAATGCTACATTGTGATTTAAAGCCAGAAAATATCATGATAGATAAAATTGGACAAATCAAATTGATTGATTTTGGCTCTGCCAAAATCGCAGGGGTAGTGGAATTGGTAAGCCCCATTCACACCAAAAATAATCAAGGCACACAAGGTTATACCGCCCCTGAGGTAATTTTGCAAGATGAAGTATCGCAAGCATCAGACCAGTTTAGTTTAGGTGTGATTGTGTATGAAATGTTGGCAGGTTGTTTGCCTTATGAAGATAAATTGGACAAGAATTTGACGGATAAAAAAGTATCTAAGTTGTCGTATAACTCTATCCTCAGATGCGACCCTCATGTGCCGATTTGGATTGATGGTGCAGTGCAAAAAGCCTGTTGTTTAAACAAAGCAGAACGCTATGAAGTGTTGAGTGAATTTTTGTATGATTTGTCACATCCCAATCAGGCATTATTCAACACAAAAGAAGTGCTTAAGCCCGAAGTTGTATCAAAAACCTATCGCTTGTTAATCGCCTTATCGTTTTCACTCAATATTGTTTTATTGTTATTATTGGTTCGTTAGAAAAAAAATAGGTTATTTGAGACCTTTGCATAAATATGAATAATTATCAAAAATCCACTTTTTACCAATTTGACAAAAATTGAATTTACCCTATCAAAAATAAAGAGATTGAAATCAAATTGTTTTCTTATGGGTATGTGTAACAAACCAGTTAAGCCATTGGTAATTTGGTTTGACTGTGGTAATGATGCCATTCATAGCGAATAGGGTAGTTTCGGCGATAGGTTTCAAAATTGTTGAGGTTTTGAATGGCGTTTGTGTCTTGTTGAAAATCATAGATTTCAGTTAGAGTGTCTTTTAAATTTTTTTGGTCAACAGACAGGCTACCGGGATTAATTAAATGTTTAATATCTTCGTTTTGTGTTATGTTTAAAAAATCACATAATGTTTGATATACCATAAAACTGCCCATAAATTTAGCGTCAACTGAATGTCCAGCGATGTGTGGTGTTGCCCAATACGCATTTTTTTGTAGTGTTTGATTGATATTGGGTTCATTTTCCCAGCAGTCAATAATATTTTCAAGTGTGCTGGTTTTTTGCCAAATTTCCTCCTTGATAACCCCACCTCGTGCGGCATTAAAAAGGATGGTTTTTTTGCTAATATGATGAAAATTATTTTCATTTAATAATTGATAAGAAGGGTGTTTTCCATCAAACGAAAGTGGCGTGTGGAATGACACTATATCTGCACTTAATGCACTGTTTAAATCTACAAAATGAGGTAAATCCTCTTGGTCTTGTCGTGGCGGGTCATTTAGTAGGGTTTTAATGCCTAATAATTCGGCTTTAGCGGCAAGCCTTGAGCCAACATTGCCAACACCAATAATGCCTAGGGTTTTATTGCGATAATCAAAACTGTGTTTGTCTGCCAGATTGACAATGGCACTGATGACAAATTCTGCCACTGCCATGGCGTTACAACCTTGGGCTGAAAAAAATGCAATATTATTGCCTTTTAGATAATTCTGGTCAATATGATCTAATCCAGCCACTGTTGAGCCTACAAACTTAATGCAAGATCCTGCCAGTAGTTTTTCATCAACACGAGTGCGAGAACGCACAATAAGCACATCGGCATTTTTTACAGAATTGGCGTTAATATCACGCCCAGCCATGGGGGTAATGTTACCAAAATCACCAAATATTTTTTCGTATGCATAACATGCGTCATCTATTATTAACTTCATTTTCACCAGTTTATTGTTTTTTGATGGTGCGTTTTAAGGTATTCGTTGGTTTTAGAAAAATGTTTACAGCCAAAAAAGCCTTTGTGTGCTGAGAAAGGAGAAGGGTGAGTGGCACTTAATATCAAGTGTTTATCTGGGTCAATCAGTGCTACTTTTTGCTGGGCATACGCGCCCCATAACAAAAATACTACCTGTTGTTTTTGTGCACTGATAATGTCAATAATCCCATCGGTAAAGTCTATCCAGCCTGATTTTGCGTGAGAACTGGGGGCGTTTTTTTCTACGGTTAAAGCACTGTTGAGTAACAACACGCCTTGCGTTGCCCAGCGTTCAAGATTGCCACTGGTATGAGGCTCAATATTGAGGTCTAATGTCAATTCTTTGTAAATATTTCTCAGAGAAGAGGGTATTGCCACGCCATTAGGCACAGAAAAACTTAGGCCATGTGCTTGCCCATCGCCATGGTAGGGGTCTTGCCCCAAAATCACTACCTTAACTTCATTAAATGGCGTTAATTCAAAGGCCTTAAACCAATTGTCAGAGTGAGGGAAGATGGTTTTATTGGCTTGTTTTTGTTGTTGTAGAAAAGTTCTTAGGTTTTGTGCGGATTTACTTGCTAATAAAGTGGTAATTTGGGGGTGCCATTTTTTAATCATAGAAACCTCTGTGTCAATAGATTAGTAAAATAGGGCTGCTGGATGTCGCTAGAAAAGTTACCAAGTAGGTGAAAAGTGAATTTTTGATGATTGTTCATAATTTACACAAAAGCCTCTTATAAGCCAGTCCACCAGAGTCGCATTTTATAGCCAAGTGTTGTTACATAGCCCACTTCAACAAACTGAATACGACCTTCAGGGTTGATGAAAAAGCTACTTGGTGTGGCATGCACACCAAATAACTTAGCCAAATAACCAGAATTGTCATTAATGATATTATCAAGACGCATATTGTGTTTATTGGCATACTTTATTAACTCAGCATCTGTGCCTGATTGCATGGCAATATTAAGCACTTTGTGATCTTTGCCTAGTGCCTGAATGTTGTCATTTTCAAGTGCACAAATGCTACACCAAGTTGCCCAAAAATGTATTAGCACGGCTTGATTGGGCAAAGGTTTGCTATTAATGGTTGCACCACTTAAAGTTTTGGAGGTGAAACTTGGCACCATGCCAGTAGTTAAATCTTGTTGTTGCCACGCACGAACAACAAAAACGGCTAAAATAACCATCATAAATTGCATAAGGGTTTTACGGGAAGGTCTCTTAATATTCATATTACATATTATAAAGGATAATAATCACTAAGGAAAATAACGATGACAGATTGGATACAGCGTTGGAAAAATGGAGAAACAGGTTGGCACAAGGAGGTAACGAATAGCAAACTAGTGGAATTTATTGACAGTTTGAAATTACAAGTAGGCGGGACAGTGTTTGTGCCATTGTGTGGTAAAAGTTACGATATGATATATTTGTTAAAACAAGGCTATAAAGTGGTTGCTGTAGAGTTAAGCGTTTTGGCAATTGAGGCTTTTTTTAACGAAAATGTGATGGCATACACTGTGCAGAAAGCCGAGAAATTTAGTGTTTATAATGCAGATAATATCCGTATTTTTTGTGGTGATTATTTTGATCTTGATGCCAGTCATTTAAGTGAAGTTGACGCTGTATATGATAGAGGGTCGTTAATTGCATTGCCTGCGGATTTGAGGGTAAAATATGCACAGCATTTGCATACTATAATATTAAATGGCTGTCGGGTGTTGTTGTTGACACTAAATTACCCGCAATCACAGATAGACGGGCCTCCTTTTTCGGTAAGTGAAGCGGAAGTAAATTCACTTTTTTTGGGATTTGAGTGTCAACAGTTGCAGTGTTTTGATGACATTAAGAATGAACCTAAGTTTCAAAAAGCGAAGGTTGATTTTGTTGAAAAAGCAACATATTGTTTGCGTAAAAAATAAAAGGAAAAAATGGAAAAGAAAATGAAAGGTAAAGTTGCTCAGTTTGGCACTAAGGGTTATGGGTTTATTGCAGGTGATGATGGTGAGAAATATTTTGTACATCAAAAAAATGTTTTTAACCAGTCTCGTTTAAAGTTAGGTGCGCGTGTTGTTTTCAATGCTAAAAATTCTGAAAAAGGCTGGGTGGCATTGCATGTTGCTTTAGAAAAAAATACTAAAATCTTCGCTTCTAAGTCTAAGCCGTTATCAAATGGCACAGTAAAGACTATGTTTGCTATTTTATTTATTACTCAAATTGCAGTTATTTACAAAGTATTCAGTTAATGAAAAAATTGCTGTTTGTTGCCTTGCTTTCATTGATACTTTTTGGGTGTTTTTCAACGCCTGCGATAACAGTAAATAACATCTGTCATTTGTTAGATGAAGAAGTTAGCTGGTATCAAGCAGTTAAAGCCAGTGAGAAAAAATATGGCGTGCCTATGCATGTGCAATTAGCAATTATGTATCAAGAGTCAAATTTTAAGTCAGACGCACAACCCCCAAGGAGTAAATTATTTGGCATTGTGCCGTGGTCTAGACCAACCAGTGCTTATGGTTTTTCACAGGCAGTAGATGCAACTTGGGACTGGTATCAACAAAGCACAGGTAATCCTGATGCCGATCGTGGTGATTTTGCCGATTCTATAGATTTTGTGGGCTGGTATTTGAATAAATCCAGTAAACTTTCTGGTATTGCTAAATCAGATGCTTATTACCAGTATCTTGCTTATCATGAAGGACATGGTGGCTTTAATCGCAAAACGCATAACAGCAAACCTTGGCTTAAAAGGGTTGCTAAAAAAGTAGCCAGTAATGCCAAACGATACCAGCGACAATTAACACTATGCTCTGCACAATTGGATAAAAACAGCGTTTGGAGTTTCTTTTAATGTGGGTAAAGGCGCTAGATTCTACGCCCAAAGAAGGCACCATGTTAAAAGCAACAGTTGAAGGTAACAAAGTATTTGTAACACTCAATAACGGCTTATTGTATGCGGCGGATAATCGATGCCCCCACGAGGACATTGAATTAACGCTGGGTTGCTTAAAAGGCAATCGAATTAAATGTTCGTTACATGGGTTTAGCTTTGATTTGACCACGGGAAACAGTTCGCAAGTGGATGTTGATGATTTGCGTGTTTATCCTGTTAAACAAGAAAATAATAAAATTTATATTAATATTTAAAATAATGAAAACTTCTCAAACATTAATGCATTCAATTATTCAGCGTATAGCAACAGGGCCTGATTTAAGTAAAAATATCGATCTTGAAGAGGCTAAAGCAGGTATGCAAGGTATATTGCGTGGCGAAATTGACGATGTGCAATCGGCTATCTTTTTGATTGCTTTGCGGATGAAGCGAGAAACCATGGACGAGAACGAAGGTATTTTAGCGGCCATTCTTGCAGAGAGCGATAGGCAACAGGTTGAGGTGGATGAGTTAGTGGATTTGGGCGACCCTTATAGTGGCTATAATCGCTCTATTCCCGTGTCATCATTTTTACCGCCTTTGTTGGCTGAGCTTGGGTTGCCCACAATTATTCATGGATTGGATGGTGTGTCGCCAAAGTTTGGATTGACTCATCGCCATATTAACGAGGCTTTGGGTTTGGATGTTAATCATTCAACTGCACAAGCAAAAACTCGATTAGAAACCCCATCAATTGGCTGGAGTTATATTGACCAAGCCAATTATTGCCAAGGTCTGCATGACTTGGTGCCACTGCGTGGTAGATTGATTAAACGCACTGTGATTAATACTGTAGAAACGCTGATTGCACCTTTGCGTGGCAAAATCACACACTCAATTTTGGGCTATGTGCACAAACCTTATCCGCCGATTTATGCGCATTTGGTGAACGCCAGTGGCATGGACAGTGCATTATTGGTGCGTGGCGTTGAAGGTGGGGTAATTCCTTCGCTTCGTCAAAAAGGATTGATGATTTCTTACCAAGGTTTAACTGAGCAAGGTAGGGTGGATATTGACCCTAAATCGCTCGGCATTGAGCAAACATTGCGTGCAATTGCGTTTCCTGAAGGGTTGAGTGTTGAAAATGACATTGAAAAATTGGCAAATTATACAGTTGACTTGGGCAAAGCAGCGCTTTCAGGGGAAAAAGGGCTGTTTTATGATGGCTTGGTTTTGGCTGCAAGTTTGGTTTTATGGCATACTAAAAAAGCCACTTCATTAGTTGAGGCCGCTGAAATAATAAAAGCGACTTTGGATTCTGGTGCAGTGTTAAAGCGTTTATAATTACATTTTAAATAAAACACAAAAAATATGAACAATATAATTAGAATTACAGTTAGTTGGATAATTGCCTTATGGATATCAAAGGTTTTTATCGGTTCATTGTTTTATAAATTTGATAAAACCGCCTTAGAGCCCCAACATATTTTTAGCACTGTCGGCACTTGGATAGGGGAGACTCTAAATACTACATTGGGTGAACTGTTTACTGAATATGGTGCAGTTTTTATTGGTTTAGCAGAGTTGGCAACTGCCTTGGTGTTGCTTGCTCCGATTGTTTTATGGAAACATAGGGCTAAACTTCACTGTATTGGTGGATTGATGGCATCAGTGGTAATGACGGGTGCGATATTTTTCCATTTGTTTACGCCATTGGGCTGGCATCCAACTTGGTCAGTGGACAATGAAGCGGCTTGCCAGGCAGTATTTTCCGCTCCCGGTTTATGCACAGATACGGCATTGGCAAATGCAGCACTGTCTATTTTTGTTTTGGGTATTGTTTTATTATTGATTAATAGAAAATCTTAATAATTAATGCTAGGGCAAAAATTTCTATCAAAAATAGCTGATATTTTAGATGTTTTAAGTTTTGAAAAATCTGAAAACTTTATCAACCACCAGAGTGCTAAAGCATTAAAAGAAAAGCTTAATTTAAGTGCAAAATTTTCTCAATCTCAGCATTTTATATCTGCTTGGATAAGGCAATATTTAAAATTTCCCTCTGATATTCATCATCCTAACTTTAGCAATCGTATGTATTTATGTGCCAATACGCCTTCAATGTCTAGGGGGATTAGTTGACATTTAGATTAATTTTCCACTATATTCTTTGGTCAATACGCCTTGGTATTCCGCCATGGTATTATTTTCAGATTAATGCCGAGTGGTATAACAAAGAAAAAGGCCTTTATTCTAAAATCGATATAGATGAACACATCCCTTTAAAATGGCGATTGCAACAATATTATTTTGATAAAAATCATTTGCCCACTGAATTCCCTGTGTTTTTAAAACCAGAATGGGGGCAAAATTCTAACGGCATTGTGAGAATTGACACAAAAGAAGATTTTTTAACTGTTCAAATAAAAAGCAAAATTCCCTATATTGTCCAACAGGTAGCAGCTGAAGTGTATGAATATGAGATTTTCTACATTCGAGATACTGACAATCCACAACACCTTGCAGTGCTAACTATTACCCAGTCGATTAACCAATCAGACGATCGTTATCCCATTAACAGCATTTATAATTCCAATGTTATTTATCAAGATTGTAGCGATACTTTTAGTCAAAATGAACTCAAAAAAATCACTTTACACCTGCAAGCATTGCCCGATTTTCGCATTGCCAGAGTTGGGCTTAAGGTTAATTCTAGAGCCGATTTATTAGCAGGGTTGTTTCATATTATTGAAGTTAATTTATTCGCTCCTTTTCCTATCAATTTATTGGACAATAAACTGTCTAAAAAAGCCAAGCATCGATTCATTAAAGACAGTATGTATCATCTGGTTAAAGCAAGCAAATCCATACCCAAACAACATTTTAATCGCTTTGTATTTTTTAAGAAAATCATTAAGCACTATCAATCAAAAGTTGAATTATGAAATCTTGGCTACATCAATTTTTATCACGATTTTTTTTACCAGGTTGTAGCGATTACAATCCACTTGAGGTGCGTCGTGCCTGCCGTTCTAAATCACAGGCACGAACGGCTTTTGCACAAAACAATCTACCGTATGCACAAGGTAGCACCTTTATTAACCCAATCAATGCCTTAAAATTTGCCAAAACACACGCCTTCCCTTTGGTGATTAAACCCAATGTTGGCGGTTTTTCCAGAGGTGCATATTTCCCCATTAATAATAACGCCGCATTACTAAAAGCCAGTATTGGCGTTAAAAAATGGTGGCCAGTGAGTATCATCGAGCAATATTTATTGGGTAAAAATTATCGTGTGGTGATGACCAAATTTGGTGTAATGTCTATCCTTAGGCGTTACCCGCCTTTTGTTGTCGGCAACAGCACGAGCAATATAAGTCAACTAATTGATGATGAAAATTTGATTAGAACAAGAATGGATTTACTGCCGATTGTTTATCCTATTCCTAAAAGTTTAGCCATTAAACGATATTTAAAACAACAAAAAATGTGCCTTTCTAGTGTGCCTGAGGCGGGGCAAAAAGTGTATTTGCATCATAAAATAGCATTGAAATTAGGTGCTAGCGTTGAAATCATTGATAAAAAAGTTTTAACCGAACAAAATCAACAAGATTTGAAGAAAATACTCACTTTTTTTGATGCCAATATTCTTGGTATTGATGTGATTTGTGAGCAAGGCATTGAGGTTGATTTTAATGCACAAACCTGCATTTTTTTAGAGCTCAATTCTCGCCCCTTTCTAAAAATGCATGACAAACCTAGATATGGAGAAAAAGAAGATTTGCATGATTTTTATCAACAATTAAATAAAATAGAGATTACCGATAATGAAAAATACTAACAAAAAATACCTGTTTTATGCTTTTATTACTGCCAATATCGTCTTTATTGCTTACTTGTATTTCACAAATTCTCAATTTAATCCTGCAATGATTAAGGCAGTTTTAACCGAGCAACATTTTTTAGTTGCCTATATTGGTTATATTTTAATTCTGATTGTCAGGGGGTTGACCCTATTGCCAGGCACTGCATTCTTATTAGCAGGTATCTATCTTTTTTCCTTTATTCAAGTATTTTTTGCCATTCAAATTGCCATTATCAGTTATTGCCTGATTATCTATCATTTTTCCCATAAACTTAATTTTAAAGTGCCAGAAAAAATCCTTCAATTTGAGCAAAAAATCAAAAACAAAGAAATCCCCATTATTTTCTCCCTATGCTTCATCCCCGGTGTTTCAATCAATGTGCTAATCTATTTCCTATCTGTTATCAACATCAAACTTAAAAACATCCTCATTGGCATTATCTCTGGAACTTTCATCACCACAGCAATTTACATTTCCATCGTTACTGGTGTATATGAAGCAACAAGTAGTATCGTTTAATGTCATTCACCAAAGTTTAACGCCACTTTAAAAAAAATAAACCAAAGCCCAAACAATAAGGGCCGCTAAAATAGCGGCCCTTATTGTTTATTAGCTAAAAAATTTAACGAATAAACTGGCGTTTTCTTCTAATTAGGTAATAAGCACTTAACACCATTAACAAAATAAAGCCCATATCAAATCTAGCTGGTGCATTAGGATTGTAAAC
>NZ_CAHJWD020000502.1 GCF_903642095.1 Bathymodiolus brooksi thiotrophic gill symbiont
GACTTTATTTGGAAAGGTAACAATTATAAAAAGTTTAATTGTACCACAGCTAACATATCTCTTATCTGTATTACCAAATCCAGGACAAAACTACCTTAAAGATATTGATAGCTTAATTTTCAATTTTCTGTGGGATAATAAACCGCCAAAAATAAAGAGGGAAGTAATTCTGCAAAAGGCAAATCAAGGAGGTTTAAACATCACCGATATATATACTTACAGCAAATCTGTAAAATTTCAGTGGGTCAAAAAGCTGTTGGATAGTTCATTTGAAAGCTCTTGGAAGGATATTATAAAATTGCGATATCACATATTTAATCAAAATTTTATTTTTAATTGTGATCTAAATACCTCTGATATTGACAACATAACAATGAAAGATATATTTTGGACAGATTTGTTGAAATTTTTCTTTGAATTAAAAACAAAAGAAAAGATACCTCTTAATGTTGACAGTATTATTTGGTATAACTCATCTCTAAAAATTGAAGGAAAAACACTTTTTTACAAAGAATTGTTTGATAATAATATCATATTTATCAAAGATATCTTAGATGAAGAAAATAAATTTAAAACTTATGATGAATTAAAAAATCAGCTTAATTGCAAACTTAACTTTTTGAAGTACTTTAGTCTAATATCCATGATTAAAAGTAAGAATGTAACCAACATAACAAATGCAGAATATAGAAGCCATTTAATTAACACAATTCTGAATTCCAAGAGCTTATCAAAGGAAATATATAACAAACTTAGCCCACTGGAAAATTTAGAAGTTGATTCAATAAAAGGCATTTCTAAGTGGAAATCAGATATGGAGACAGATATTAATTTCAGTGACGTCTTCTGTAATTTATATCTTGTCACAAATGATTCGAAACTAAAAAATTTCCAGTACAAACTTCTTCATAGAACTTTACCGACAAACACATTCTTGGTTAAAATTGGGATAAAGAACTCGGACCTTTGTAACTTTTGTAAAAATGACACTGACTCAATTCTTCATTATATCTGGCTTTGCCCTGTAGTAAAACTGTTTTGGAATCGGGTAAAAACATGGTTAGAAGAAATTTTTGATATTCCTATTGAGTTAAATATGGCAAATATAGTGTTTATTACAAATGTCAATGAATATCCATTCGAGATCATCGAATTTGTGATGCTATTCACAAAATATTATATCCATTGCTGTAAGTGGTCAAATAATTTGCCAACAATAGAAGTACTTAAAGCAAAATTAAAAAGTAGGGAAAAAATGGAGAGATCAAATTCAATCTTTAAGGATAAGTTGAAAGACCATGAGGATAGGTGGCTGAAATTACTGTAATTTAGCATTGTTATTGCTGTTCTATACCCTTAGCAGAAACAAATTATATAAACTATTTGTAACAGTTTAATCATTCTGATCATTGTAAACTTAATTTTTAGATTAATTTATATATTTATAAATAAATAATGGTTTATTGGGAATAGGGCGGTAATTACAATTACAATTGCTGAG
>NZ_CAHJWD020000503.1 GCF_903642095.1 Bathymodiolus brooksi thiotrophic gill symbiont
GTTACCTCCCTTTTATATTTTGCGCGATTGCATTGCAATCTATTAAATTGGAGTTACCTCCCTTTTTTATTTTGCGCGATTGCATTGCAATCTATTAAATTGGAGTTACCTCCCTTTTATATTTTGCGTGATTGCATTGCAATCTATTAAATTGGAGTTACCTCCCTTGTTTATTTTGCGTGATTGCATTGTAATCTATTAAATTGGAGTTACCTCCCTTTTTTATTTTGCGCGATTGCATATCTAAAATTTTCTAAATTTATAAAACTAAGGAGTATCTCCCTTGTGCAAAGCTCTGTCCTTAGCTGGTTTAGGCATTACTGTTTAGGCCCTTCAGGTTATTTGTTCTTAATCAGACATTGTTCTTTCGGTTTTTGATCTTCCAAATCTTTTGACTTTATCTGCACTGATGAGACATAAATTGTTGAAATGACCATTTACAGAATTTAAATTAACTGCAATCTCGGTCCTTTGTTAGTTTGCTTACCTTTGAATATAGTAGTAATCCACTTTGTTTTCTTTTTCTCCAGTCTTTATTTTGTTTAGAATATTGTAGTATTTATCTCTTTACCATATGGTTGATTTTGAATTAAGACTCCAAAGTCTCACAAAGCTTATTAGTAAATGTTTGCTCATTGGAGAGCACACTGCATTCTTCTGCCATGACAATTTTTACAGAATGATAGAATTAATTCAGTTTTGAGTGAAGACAAACTCACCCTAAGATAATGTTGACAACAATTTTAACCTGTTCAATTAGTTATACATAAATAAAGCCTAGGGGTATTTTTGTATATGTAAAAACATGATAATCTCCTTCTTCATGATTAAGAATGAGCAAAGTGAGTACTTAATCATGAAGGAGGGGATTATCATTTTCTTACAATCTTTCTTAAAAACATTCAATATGATATAAATGTATTGGACAAAACTGTGAATTTCTTTTATTTAAAGTATTAGTAATAATTTTCATACGATTTATTGAAAATAGCTAAAAAAAATTCAGGCATTCTATAGAATGACTAGATATTTTTAGGCATTCGATAGAATTCCTATTGATGTTAGGCATTCTATAGATTGCCTAAAATTACAGTCATTCTACAGAATGCTTGATTCTTTAAATCGCCTGTAACATATACAATGTATTTTTACCTCCACTATAGGAGATGTTACTTGTCGCAAGTCGTAAGTCGTAACTGAGCTTAGGACTAGTTTAGTGAAACGCACGTATTCGTGCACGTAAGGAAATCTTAAGAGTGATTTTAGACTTACGATTTACGATCACTTTAGTGAAACGGTCACCTGGCCTTTAGGCCATGTGAGCTATTGTCATCACTTTTCGTCCGTCGTCCGTCCGTCAACATTTCACATTTTAATCTTCTCCTCAGAAACCACTGGGCCAATTGCAACCAAACTTTGGTGGAATGGTCCTTGGATGGCCCCCTTCCAAAATTGTGTCCGGTGATCCCGACTTCCAACCAAGATGGCCACCAAGCTAAAAATAGAAAAAAGGGGGGATGCAATTTTAATTGTCCATTGCTGTTTTAGT
>NZ_CAHJWD020000504.1 GCF_903642095.1 Bathymodiolus brooksi thiotrophic gill symbiont
AGTTAGCGGAGCAACAGGATATAAAATATATTATTCCCAAAATGAAATTAATGCATCCAATTTAGGCAGCACCCCTTCGGTGCAAGTGTCTAACGCCAGTGGAAGGGTTTCTGGTTTAACTAATAACACTCTATATTATTTTGCCGTTACCGCAGTAAAAGATGGCGTTGAAGGATCTCAAAGTGCTATGGTAACTGCTACCTCCCCTATAGGCAGCCCATCACTTGACAATTTATCAGACAAATATTTAATTCTTAATAGCGACATTACAGCCTTTGCATTTAACAATACAAATAGTGCTGCTAGTAGTTGTAGCAGTGAACCAAGTCTTCCAAGTGGACTAACAGTGGGGCTTGCTAGTGGTAGTTGTGAAATCTCTGGTGCACCAACCGTATTACAAGGTGCTACAACTTACACTATTAGGGCTACTAATTCAGTAGGTTATAGCACAGCCACAGTAAATATTAGCGTTGATTTAGATACGCCAAAAAATCTTACAGCCACCGAGAGAAATATCATCATTGCCTTAACTTGGGATAGTGTTAGCGGGGCGGATAAATACAATATTCATTATGCTACAGAAACTTTTGCAAATATTGAGGTGGTAAATTATTCTTCTTTGAATGGCTATACTCTACTGGCAAACCTTACAGGTGTTAGCAAGGAAATTATCAATTTAATCATCAACACAAAATATTATTTTGTCATTACAGCCGTTAAAGATACTTTTGAAAGTAGCAGATCTAACGAAGTAACAGCCACCCCTAAAGTTAGAATGCTCAACGATACAGGTGTAACTTGGGGTGGAAACGCTCAAACAGGTAATAATACTACCTGCACAGGTGCAGTAATATCGGCACAAGATTGCTCACACGGGCGAGACGCTAAAGCAGTCGCTGGAACTTTAACAAAAGTGGGCAGTGGTAGGGCAGGATTTGATTTCACCAAACTTGGTAGCACAGGTAATGTGTTAAGCATTCAAAATGCAGCATGGATAATAGGTGGTACTGGCACAGAAAGTGCCGGCACTAAATGGTCTTGCGTGCGAGACAATGTAACAGGATTGATTTGGGAAGTAAAAACTGATAGTGGTAGTGCAGATAGCGATACCACTGACAGCACCCATACTAATATTCACCATAAAAACAATAAATATCGCTGGGGTGGCAAAACTGCACTCAGTAGAGACTATGCTAATAGGCAAGGTACTCATTATGATGATTGGACAGGTTTAGTCGATGGCACAAATACTGAAAATCTCTGTGGTGGCAATAATTGGCGCGTACCAACCG
>NZ_CAHJWD020000505.1 GCF_903642095.1 Bathymodiolus brooksi thiotrophic gill symbiont
GTCAACCTTTGCTAAGATAACGGCTTCATCTAGGGTAAGGGTTAGTTTAATTTTATCGCCGAGGGTGAAGACACCGTTGTTGTCGGCGTTGGTGCTGTCTATATGCCAAGCATTGGCACTGGAAATGGGTTTGGGGGCGTAGACATCGACTGAGAATGGGAGGTTATTGCTGCTAAATATTTGCATATTTGATAACTTGGCACCAACATCACAAAAGGAACTGTCTAAAAACAATTTGGTGTTGGCATTTGAGGCTTTGCTGGAGGTGTAAAGTAAGGTGCCTTTGGCGAGTGCGCCATCGATGGCTTTGATGTGGTAATACTTTATTGTGGTGCCTGAGCGGATGACTTTCATATAGTCGCCCATGGCATAGGAAACGCCTGTGCTGTATTTTTTTACACTGTTTTCATAGATGACAAATTTCTGGTCGGCACCAGGGTCTGCGTATAAGGCGTAATTTATGCTGTTGTAAGAATTGTTGGTGTCGCCACTTGAGAGGCCGAGCATCACTTTTTTGTCGGATGCGCCAATTTTGGCGATAACATAGCCGTCATTAATAAAGCCTTTGGAAGAGGTAACATCGGCATTCCAGCCAGTGCCAGAGGTTTTTTCATAAACGCCGTTGTTGTGGGCTATGTTGCCACCGCCAATGACGAAGTCAGTGCTATTGGCACCAAGTAATGTTTTGGAAAAGTGCACAGGGTTGGCATTGGTAATGCTACTGAAGTCAATGTTATTGCCATCTGTGTCTTGAATATCAAGTAAGGTGATGTCGTATTTATTGTTGATATTAAGATCTGTGTTGGCTATGGTATCACTCACTTGAATGGTATAGGTGAATTCTAAAGTGTTGGTGATATTGCCATTGGTGCCTGTTAGGAGGAATGCTTTGCCGGCAATCATAATTTTGTTGGTGCCGACTTTTGCTAAGGTAACGGCTTCATCTAGGGTAAGGGTTACTTTGATTTTATCGCCGATGGTGAGTATGTTGTCTTTATTGGTGGTTTTGCCATCTATATGCCAAGCGTTATTGGCAATGGGTTTTGGGGCGTGGACATCGATGATGTATTGGCTTATGTTGCTTAGTCCCTTGACCAGTTTAACGCCTGTGAGTTTAACGCCTTCGTCTTTGATTGAGGTGTCAATGTGTAATGCTGAGGTGGCAGGTATGCCTGTTTGGGTGGCAAGTATGCGAATGGTGTTGCCATTGTTGTTAAGGTGGTAATATTTAATGGTGGTGCCATGGCGTTCAATCTTGATTTTGTCGCCTACTTTATAGCGATAATTAAAATCAGCGTATTTTGTGTTGTTGTTGCGAACATCTTTTATTTTATTGTTGTAAATGTAAACAGCGTGTTCAATGGTTTTGTAACTGCCGTCTGGATTGTCGGTGGATAGGCCAAGCATAATGCCTTTTCTGGCAGAGGTAGCGTTTAATGTAAAGATTGCGTATCCATCGCCTATAAAGCTTTCTTGAGAAAACACATCGGTATCCCAAGAGGCACCTGATTTTTTTTCAATGGTGTAGCCTTGGAATGTGTCGCCAGCGACAGTTAAATTGCGTTTGTCGAATTTAGTGGCAACGGTGTTGCTGAGTGAGATTGGGTAGGCGGTATTAATAAAGGCGGGAGGATAGCCGTTACTATCAGAAATGCCACTAATGATTAGGTCGGATGAGGATTTAATCGAAAATTCTTTTCCTTGTGTAAAGGCATCATTTGCTTGAACGGTGTGTTCAAAGACTAATTTTGTGCTTTCTGTGGGGGTTGCATTTGGACTGGAAAAGCCTTTTTTTGTGTCAAGGGAGAATACCAAGCCATTGATAATTATTTTGGAGTCGGCGGCGTATTCAGCTCTGCCTTTTTGGTATTGCATGGCTTTGTCCATGGTTAGGGCAACTGTAATCTTGTCCCCTATTTCAAAAACATTTTTGTTTTCTGGGTGTCCATCTACTGATGTTTGATAGATGTTCATGGCAACTAAAATAGCCCCTTTTTGCTTAATTTTTTTGCTACCGGCTTCTTGGTATTTTTGGTTGGCGTCTCCTAGGTGTTT
>NZ_CAHJWD020000506.1:0-266 GCF_903642095.1 Bathymodiolus brooksi thiotrophic gill symbiont
TGAAATAGAAATCGTGTTGGACACCAGTAATAGTTAATATAGGACTTCATTGGACAAACATTTTAACAATTATTCTTCTCTGACATCACCAATCAATTTTGAAACTAAACGTGTCTGGAATGTCCCATGGATTGTCCTCTACAATGTAGCTTTTTTCTTCTTTATCTGAAATCCAAGATTGCCGAAACACTGTAGGATATAACTTATGAGCGAATAAATAAAACATGTTGATCAAACTAGATGCCGAATCAAAATAAAGTTTTCTT
>NZ_CAHJWD020000506.1:295-2409 GCF_903642095.1 Bathymodiolus brooksi thiotrophic gill symbiont
AGAAACCAAAATCTATACGAATCATCGTTGGGAGGACAAATTCTTCATTTTTATGTCGAACAAAAATCCAAGAGAGCCACCATCACAGAATATTCTTTAGCAAAGGATCGTATTGAAATAGTAATACAAGTTTGGTCTTTATTTGTCAGCCACTAGAAACTCTTTTCAATCCAAATCAGCGCATACCAAATGAGCGATACAGGCTCCGTTGAACCTGTACTAATCAATAGGTCGCAGTGTAAGCGTACTTTTATTCCGGTGTTGACTATCCATAAATAGTGCGAACTTAAAAAAACACAGGTAAGTTTTGTTTATTATGATTAACACACATGTTTATAAACGCGCTAATCACTCAGAACCGGTTTTCCTATTGTTGTCACCCGTGCTTTTTATTTAATAGCATCTCATCAATTTATTCTAATATTATAATGACAAAGATTAAATATTAAAATATGGAGCAGGAGGATTGTTTTAGGAGCTGAATGTGATGATAATATGAATTTCGACATTGGATTAGAGGAGATGTTACAACCCATTACCAAAGAGACCTCAAGTAGACAAAACGGAGTAGAAAAATGAAACAATCTAGTATTTATGAATATTATTGTCCTTGACATATATGTACTCAACTGTTCAAAGCTGTAAAGTATTATGAATGTACTATTTATTGTTTGAATTGATAAATTTTTAAATGATTTTGCATAAATTGATATACAATTTATTATCACATCTATTAGAAAAAGGATGACACTTAAGGTAGTGTATTATTTCCTTGAAGAATAACTGCACTAGGTAATTTTTTCCAGGATAAATTATACTAGTGTATAATTTCCACATAACAATTCATTTTGAAATAATCACTTCAATATTTTTTAACCCCCCAAAAAGCCCATGCCCCATTTTTTTTATAGTCCCCCTAAAAAAATCCCTTTTAAGAGTGTTTTGGATACACAATTAAACAAAGGATAATTTACACTAAGCATGGAAACTAGAGGCTCAGGTGAGCCTGTATCGCTCACCTGACATAAATAAGTCCTCTTAAGAATGTCTGCATGCTGAATACATCTAAGTTACTATTCAAATCCCATACTGCCATAGGGTTCTATGTTAAAACTATGTCTGCTCATGGCAGCCATCTTGGATGGAGGTCGTGGTCACCGGACACAATTTTGAAAGTATACTACCCAAGGACCATCCATGCCATGTTTGCTTTAAATTGGCTGACTGGTTTCAGAAGAGAAGACTTTTAAACAATTTTCCCATAGGGTCCTATGTTAAAACTATGTCTGCTGACGGCGGCCATTTTGAACCGAGATCGGGATCACTGAACACAATTTTGGAAGTTGACCACCTAAGGACCATCGATGACATGTTTGCTATATTGGCTTACTAGTTTCAGAGGAGAAGATTTTAAAACATTTTTTCCCATAGGGTCCTATGTTAAAACTACAGTATGTCTGCTGAAGGTGGCCATCTTGGATGGAGGTCAGGGTCACTGGACACAATTTTGAAAATTGACCACTTAAGGACCATCCATGCCATGTTTGCTTTAAATTGGCTTACTGGTTTCAGAGAAGAAGATTTTTAAATATATTTCCCATAGGGTCCTATGTTAAAACTATGTTCGCTGATGGTTGCCATCTTGGATGGAGGTCGGGGTCACAGGACATAATTTTGAAAGTTGACCACCTAAGGACCATTCATCCCATGTTTGCTTTAAACTGACTTACTGGTTTCAGAGGAGAAGACTTTTAAACATTTTTTCCATAGGGTCCTATGTTAAAATTAAGTCGAGTCATGGTGGCCATCTTGAATTTCCGATCAGCAAACGATTCACAAGTTTAGTACAGGACCACCCAATGATCATTCCT
The DNA here is from genome assembly GCF_903642095.1 of Bathymodiolus brooksi thiotrophic gill symbiont. Lineage (GTDB taxonomy): Bacteria > Pseudomonadota > Gammaproteobacteria > PS1 > Pseudothioglobaceae > Thiodubiliella. The sequence continues at coordinate 2,167 of NZ_CAHJWD020000506.1, forward strand.
GCAAAGCCACAATTCAATTGGCTTAGTGGTTTCTAACAAGAAGATTTTTAAAATTTCGACCAATCAGAACACATTATAGGCCCTGGCAGCCATGTTGGATTTCCGATCAGCACCAAAAACACAAATCTTGTATATGACCATCCAATGAACATTTCTGCCAAGTTTGGTTCAAATCTGTTTTGTGGTTTCAGAAAAAAAGATGAAAATGTGAAATTCCCATAGGGTCCAATGTTAAACTAAGTC
>NZ_CAHJWD020000507.1 GCF_903642095.1 Bathymodiolus brooksi thiotrophic gill symbiont
AAGTGTTATAACTGTAACGTGACAGATACCATACCACAGTTCTACACAATGGATGTGTCGACCAAGTAGTAAGAAGTGTTATAACTGTAATTACAGTGCCAGTGCATGAATCGTCCATGATCACTGATGTATATTATAAACAATTCCAATTCATGTCAAATTACTGTGAAATACACGAACAGTGTCTGCACAAAGGATGTGTCGACCAAGTAGTAAGAAGTGTTATAACTGTAACGTGACAGATACCATACCAGAGTTCTACACAATGAATGTGTCGACCAAGTAGTAAGAAGTGTTAAAACTGTAACGTTACAGATACCATACCACAGTTCTACACAATGGATGTGTCGACCAAGTAGTAAGAAGTATTATAACTGTAACGTGACAGACACCATACCACAGTTCTACACAATGGATGTGTCGACCAAGTAGTAAGAAGTGTTATAACTGTAACGTTACAGATACCATACCACAGTTCTACACAATGGATGTGTCGACCAGGTAGTAAGAAGTGTTATAACTATAACGTGACAGATACCATACCACAGTTCTACACAATAGATGTGTCGACCAAGTAGCAAGAAGTGTTATAACTGTAACGTGACAGATACCATACCACAGTTCTACACAATGGATGTGTCGACCAAGTAGTAAGAAGTGTTATAACTGTAACGTTACAAATACCATACCACAGTTCTACACAATGGATGTGTCGACCAAGTAGTAAGAAGTGTTATAACTGTAATGTTACAGATACCATACCACAGTTCTACACAATGGATGTGTCTACCAAGTAGTAAGAAGTGTTATAACTGTAACGTGACAGATACTCA
>NZ_CAHJWD020000508.1 GCF_903642095.1 Bathymodiolus brooksi thiotrophic gill symbiont
GCTTCAACTTCTTCATTCTTATTGTCAATAGTTGATGTGGTATTCAATCTTAATGTTAATTTACCGCTAATAATGCCCATTTTTTGCACTCTATAAAACACCCTTTGACCATCCTTTTTTTCAACACTGACTGTATCGTTAATATGCAAAGCCATTAAAAATTCCCATTCATCACCATGGTCAGTTTTTATAATTGGTTGTTTTGACATATTAATACCTTTTGCCCTGTGTGATGCCTGCATCATGGTAACAAATTCCCCTTTGATTTTTCCAGTTTTTATATTTTGAATAATCTCAACATGGTGAGTATTGCCATACGACATGTATTTAAAAATCTTACCTGATTTATCTTTCACACCAAATTTAGTTTGTTGCAAAATATCTTCTGCAGTTTGTTTTTTAGTGGTTTTTATTTTTGACTGCAAAACTCTTACCCGTTTAATAGGATTTTTCCCTAACTTTAAAGTTTGCAAGTTTTCTTCATTAAATGCTTCTTTTGTATCTTTATAGTTAGAAATATGTTCTAGAATAATATTCTTAACTTGCTCATCAACAATACTCATAGCATTTTTAGTGGTAAATTCTGAATTAAGTGTTTTTCTATAAACCAAACCACCATGTTTTGCCACATATCCAGCACCTGTTTCTTCGTGCAATGCACCTGAAAGTTTACGCTGTGGCGTATGTGACACAATTATATGTTTTAATTTTTCTTTAACTTCTGTTCTAAAATTTTCTCTAGGCTGTGCTAATCTAAATTTTTCACCTGTTATTTCACTATGTTGAATTGCCTGTGTCATTCTATTGTGAAACCCTCTATTAATATGGGCAATAACAATGGCATCAACAGTGTGATGACGATGATCGGTGCGTTCTTTTTTATTTGTTTGCCCAATAACGCTATTTAACCCCCATTGACTACGCACCTCTGCCACGATTGAGCCTTTGGTAACCGACACATCACAGCCTAATTGTTTTAAATACTTTATAGCCAGTTTTGAGATATAACGCGTATCATTAAGTTGAGATGATGCCATTCCGTATTTTTTAGATATATCTTCTTGACGCATAAAAAACTGTTTTTTCTTAGGGTGGGTGGAATTTTTACGGTATTTTTTCCATGGTCTATCAGGATAAAAACGCTCAATTCGTTGTGTAATTTGATTCCATTTTTCTTCATCATTGCCCCACGCTTCAATAGGAGTTTTCTGCCCTTTAACTCTATTTTCTGATGTCAAGCATACGACTTTGTTAATATAAGAATCATCAAGACACAAACTTTTTGGGACAATATGGTCAACCTCTACACTGGCTGTCCATAATTCTGTAATACCAATAGGCTGACCACTATAAGCACAGCATTGCTCTTGCTCTTTCCATAATTTATATATTAATTTTTGTTCTTTATTGGCATAACTACGCATAGAGTTGTATTTCAAAAATTCTGCTTCTGCTTCTTCATTGGATTTTTGGTTTTTCTTTTGTTGTGCCTCATTGTCTTTATATCTTTGAGTATTCATTTCTAAATCGCGTGCCATTTCAATACGCACAATATCGGGCTTACCATGTTGCTTAATAACAGCATTAACCACACGGCGTAACTCGTGTAAAGCTTTATTAACAATTGGGTTTGAAGTTTCTGATGGCACAGACAGTTTATCTAAAACTTTGCTTTCCTCGTTCTCTTCTTGATAACCTGCAGCTTGTAAGGCTCCAAGCTCTCCTGTATCCATATCTTTTTTGCTATAAATTAAACCTTTCTCTAAAAAAGGTAATAGTTTTTTAATGGCTTTAAGAGAAATATTAGAATGGCTTGGTTCAAATTCAATTAAACACAACTTAACAGCAGTTTGCTTACTAAAGTCCCAATGCGTAATTAAGCGTGCTTTAAGTGAGGATTTTTTCTTAATGGTAAATAAATCTTCAAACAATTGAGATTGTTTTTCATCAGAATATTCATCCCAACTATTGCCAATTACATTGCGGATTTCACAAGCAGTAATATTGCCTTTTAAATTTTTTGCCTCTAAATTTATTTTAGTAGGCCTATCCAAACCTAATTCTTTTTTTAAAGCGGTTATTGTGATTTTAGAATGATATTCAAAATAGATTTTTAACTTGTTTTTTTGCTTGTCATTTAATTTAAACCATTGCTCACTATGACGTTCAAAATATTCCAAATTATTCACATCTTGTAGATATCTAAATCTTTGCACTTCCAATCTTGCTGTGTTAGCACGATAATGTTTTGGTTCTAACAAACATTTACCCACCCTATCTTTTTTGAGTTTTAAAGGGCGTTGATAGAAAATAATCTTTTCTACCTCACTGATAAATTCATCTGGCAAATCAAAATACGATTGTTGCTTTTCCCAAATTTTATACAATTCATCTTTATACATTGCCCTATCAGTACGCAAATGTCCGCCATCATGTGAACGATTGCGTTTAACTTTTCCAGTCTCAAAATTAAACAAATATTCACCTAAAGTTCTAGCGTTATTGTCTTTAATTGCCTGGTAAACTTCGGCAATATCTGCTTTAAATTGCCCTTCTTCATCTTTAGTTTTCTTATTATCAAGTGTTGATAAATAAGTTTGTGTATCAGGGTCATCTACCAAATCACCTGCTATTTGCTTTTTACTAGATAAAAATCCTCGTCTTACTACAAAATGTAATAAAACCCTACCAAGTTGATGAGGTGTTAATTGCTTATCCAAACCCTTGGTGCGGAGCTCATAAGGGTCGCCCAACTCATTAAGTAATTTTTCTTGCCCAAAATTATTACTTAATTCTTGAGGCAATAAATCAAGTGAAATTAAATAATTAGCCATTCTTTGCTTACGCCTTGCTCGGCGTTGTAAAACTCGTCGCCCTAATCTCATATCTCGGCGTTTTTGGTTTTTAGGTGTGGGCACTTTCTCTTCCACTGCCTTGTTAAAAATACGCGAACCTAAATCTATAATCTGATCAACCTCGCCATCTGTCTCATTCATCAAAGCCCAGCCAATTGAGTTTGATCCTAAATCTAATCCTAATATTTTTTTACTCATTTTCCTATCCTATTTTATTAACAAACCCATTACATACAAAAACACAATAAGCAAAATAATATACACCCAAATTTTCAAGGTTAGATTCTCCACGAGAAATTTTAATA
>NZ_CAHJWD020000509.1 GCF_903642095.1 Bathymodiolus brooksi thiotrophic gill symbiont
TTGGTTAAATCTAGGGTTAAGCCACTACCATCTAGTGTTAGCGTGTCAATGTTACCACCACCATCCACACGAGCACGATTGCCTGCACCTGTTTGTGCTAATGCAGTGATGTTGCTGGCATTGATGATAATAGTATCGTTACCTGCACCTGCGTTGAAAACATCCATACCACCGTTACCTGTTAGAATGTCGTTGCCCATACCAGCAACGAATATTTCATCATCACTAGCACCTGTGAGGGCGTTGTCGTTTTCATCACCTAAATAGTCAATGGCGTATTTTAAGTCGCCACTAAGTTTGGTTAAATCAATAGCATCGGTGTCGGTTTTACCGAAGATAACATAGGATTTACCTGCGCTTGCTTTACTGCTCGGGTCGGCTTTCTGAGCACCAATAATCAAATCATCCAAGCCATCGCCGTTGATATCACCTGCACTGGAGACTGAATAGCCACTCCAATCATTCTCATTCTCGCCGATAATGATAAAGCCCCCTGTGCCACTGGTAATAGCAGATAGATTGATTGCTGTGTTGTCGGTTTTACCGAAGACGACATAAGATTTTCCCATGTCTGATTTATCGCTTAAGTCAGCATAATGAGCGCCAACAATTAAATCATCTAAGCCATCACCGTTGACATCACCTGCGCTGGAGACTGAGGAACCACTCCGATCGTCCTTGCTCTCGCCGTTAATGACAAAGCCCCCTGTGCCAATAGCAGATAGATTGATTGCTGCACCGTCTTTTTTACCGAAGATGACATAAGATCTACCTGCATTTGATTTACCGCCTAGGCTGACATTCTGAGCACCAACAATCAAATCATCCAAGCCATCACCGTTGACATCACCTGCACTGGAGATTGAGCGACCACTGTTATCACCCGTATTCTCGCCGTTAATGACAAAGCCCCCTGTGCCATTAGCAATGGCAAATAGCTCGGTTGCTGTGCTGTCTTTTTTACCAAAGACGACATAAGATTTACCTGCACTTGATTTATCGCTTAGATTAGCGTTAAAAGCACCAACAATCAAATCATCCAAGCCATCGCCGTTGACATCGCCCGCGTTAGAAACTGAAGTGCCACTCCAATCATTCGTATGCTCGCCGTTAATGACAAAGCCCCCTGTACCAATAGCAGATAGGTTGATTGCTACGCTGTTGATTTTACCGAAGATGACATAGGAGCTGCCTGCGTCTGTCCTACTGTTTGGGTCGGCTTTATAAGCACCAACAATCAAATCATCCAAGCCATCGCCGTTAACATCGCCTGCGGTGGAAACTGAGATGCCACTCCAATCTTCTGCATTATCGCCGTTAATGACAAAGCCTCCTGTGCCACTGGTAATAGCAGATAGGTTGATTGCTGAGTTGTCGGTTTTACCGAAGACGACATAAGATTTTCCTGCTTTTGCTTTACTATTTAGGTTAGCTCTATAAGCACCAACAATCAAATCATCCAAGCCATCGCCGTTGACATCGCCTGCGGTGGAGACTGAGATGCCACTGCTATCATTCGCATTCTCACCGTTAATGACAAAGCCCCCTGTGCCAATAGCAGATAGGTTGATTGCTGTGCTGTCGATTTTACCAAAGATGACATAGGATTTACCTGCGTCTGTTTTACCGCTTAGGTCAGCGTTATGAGCACCAACAATCAAATCATCTAAGCCATCGCCGTTGACATCACCTGCGGTGGAGACTGAGGTACCACTCCAATCACCAGCATTTTTGCCGTTAATAACAAAGCCTTGTCCCAGATTTTCTTTCACCGATACAGTAATAAGTTGTTCTGCCTCATTGCCTGCAACATCAGTAGCAACAATGGTAACTATATCGTTATCAAGTATTGATGCTTGTATTGTTTTATAAGTTAGTATTCCAGTGTCAGCAGCAATCGAAAATTTGTTGGCATTTGTTCCTTTTATACTATAAGTAACGCCTTCATCCGCATTGCCACCATTAAGGTTGGTTGCTTGAGCGTCATAAACAGTAGTTGCAATAGGGGCGTTGACAAGAATATTAACTGTAGTGGGTTGTAAGTCAAATATTGGGTCTGCGGTATCTACGACAATACGCGAAGTATTTTTATTTGTATTTGAGACATTACCAGCCGCATCGGTTTGTTTAACCTGAATGATATTAGTTTCATAAGCGGCACTAATTAGCGTAAAACTACTGCCTGTGCCGTTAATGAAGCCATTATCACCACTAATAGAATACTGCCAAGTTGCACCCACTTCTAAACCATTAACAGTAATCACGCCATTATTGGTAATGCCATC
>NZ_CAHJWD020000510.1 GCF_903642095.1 Bathymodiolus brooksi thiotrophic gill symbiont
AGCTTTGTGAATTTCCAATGTGTCTTTGTTTAAATTTCGTCCTTATTGATGACTATGCCTTTGTTTACCTGTTTTTAATCATCCAGAACGGTTATGCATATCGATTTTGTGATATATCAATTTGCCAGAAATATCATACGAAGAGGGCTTTGTAATATAACATTACATGCATAAATAGAATATAAAAGAAACAATGATTTATTTTATTCTCTAAATGTTTATAAAAAGCGTGTAATGTACCATTTTGCTTACACAATATTAATGCATATTACAACAACATAAGTTTTGTGAATTTCCAATGTGTCTTTGTTTAAATTTCGTCCTTATTGATGACTATGCCTTTGTTTACCTGTTTTTAATCATCCAGAACGGTTATGCATATCGATTTTGTGATATATCAATTTGCCAGAAATAGCATACGAAGAGGGCTTTGTAATATAACATTACATGCAGAAATAGAATATAAAAGAAACAATGATTTATTTTATTCTCTAAATGTTTATTAAAAGCCTGTAATGTACCATTTTGTTAACATCATTAAGACATTAACATCAAGATCGGGATAAATTACATCAATATAACTATTGAATTGACCTCAATCCACAGTTGTGATTATAATACAAACAAGATGACATTTACTTAACATTTAATGTGCTAATGTCAATAAACGCTAGAGAATACTGAAGTGGTAGCACAAAATGGACAATCCATAGAAACTGGCAACGCAGGTCACACAAGACAAAGAATAAAAACCAAACAAAAACACAAAAAACCCAACACAATGTGCGTTGGACACTACTATCCGCAAACAAACACAGATAACGTTAATAAGACATGAGCCCTCTTACAAACAACTGGAGGTAAAGACGAACCAACCATCGTTTGTATGCGGAAATCACAACACGGAACCCAAAACGTCAAGACACATAATAGGAGAACACAAAGCACTACAAAGATGAGCAACACGGATCTTAATGACCGGTAAATCTTTCGTAAAAGCACTACACCTATGGGTTCAAAGCGTATTTATTAATATTGATAGGAATTTAACTGCTTTATTCAATCAAATTAAGACCAACTTGAAGAAATGTTAGAGAATACCGAAAAGCCAATCAAAAGTTCGAAATTAATTTCGTAAACCACGAAATTTTGTTTAAAATAAAAAAAACTGGATATATCCAAACAGATGAGGGTGGGGTCAACGAGCAATACAAAAGCAATAAAAACAAAAGATGGGAACTTATGCGGTTAATATTTATGGATGGCTAATTTGTAAGCATACTGTAAGCATATTGCAAAGTCTATATACAGGTAGGAAGATTTTGAAAGGGTAACCAAAGAATAATATATCGATTTTCTATATCTAACTGAATGCTGCAAGACGATGATTGTATCGTGGTACATTGTCGTGTGCGATTTGCTTCCTAATAGCGTTGATGCTGTATAATAGGACATATCATGTCAATGTTAAATATCATAAACCTCCAGTGTGCAATTGTCAGAGTGAGGATAAACACAGCATTAATATTGGTATACTGATTCCTTCTACCACTAAATACATAAATATGTGTTCAATTTTATTTATTGTTCCGTTTTATCTTATCACTTAATATTTCAGTATTTATCAATTGAGTTTGGTACATAAATATTGTAACTGTAAATGAAAGAAAATATGTAATGGTAGTTTGCAGTTGTCAGTTTCTATTGATTGTCCATTCTTGATAGCCACTTTCTCTAGCATTTATACAAACCTATTACATGATTAAGGATGTACATATATACGTCAATAATTTTTTTCTTTCAACACACATTTTATTGAAATCACCAGTTGTTGCAGTAATATAAGGGGGAAAGGGTAGCTTAACTTAGAGGCCGCTGTTAGCTACAAAACTTATTTGTCCGAGTGGAGAAAATAAGACACAACATACTTATTTTTTACAAGAAAAGAAGATCATACATATGTAACAGGAGAAATATATCAAAGGGTAATTGCAATCCGTAAATCGAAGAAGGACAGATAATACAATGGGCCGAAGAAGGACAGTAAAGGAGAAAGGGACAAACAACGATCCTCAAGGATCTATGAGGATAAATTTTCCCCTTCTCCATTGAAATTAGTAGTCACTGTGTTGAAATGAAATAACATTAGGCTGGTATGTCAAACAACACTGGCAAGAT
>NZ_CAHJWD020000511.1 GCF_903642095.1 Bathymodiolus brooksi thiotrophic gill symbiont
AGAGTAAACTCTTGTCCTACCGTATTGTCTACTCAGATAGAGTAAACTCTTGTCCTACCGTATTGTCTACTCAGATAGAGTAAACTCTTGTCCTACCGTATTGTCTATTCAGATAGAGTAAATTCTTGTCCTACCGTATTGTCTATTCAGATAGAGTAAACTCTTGTCCTACCGTATTGTCTAATCAGATAGAGTAAACTCGTGTCCTACCGTATGGTCTACTCAGATAGAGTAAACTCGTGTCCTACCGTATTGTCTACTCAGATACAGTAAACTCTTGTCCTACCGTATTGTCTACTCAGATACAGTAAACTCTTGTCCTACCGCGTTGTCTATTCAGATTGAGTAAACTCTTGTCCTCCCGTATTGTCTATTCAGATAGAGTAAACTCTTGTCCTACCGTATTGTCTATTCAGATTGAGTAAACTCTTGTCCTACCGTATTGTCTACTCAGATAGAGTAAACTCTTGTCCTACCGTATTGTCTATTCAGATAGAGTAAACTCTTGTCCTACCGTATTGTCTATTCAGACAGAGTAAACTCTTGTCCTACCGTATTGTCTACTCAGATACAGTAAACTCTTGTCCTACCCTATTGTCTATTCAGATACAGTAAACTCTTGTCCTACCGTATTGTCTACTCAGATACAGTAAACTCTTGTCCTACCGTATTGTCTATTCAGATTGAGTAAACTCTTGTCCTACCGTATTGTCTATTCAGATAGAGTAAACTCTTGTCCTACCGTATTGTCTATTCAGATTGAGTAAACTCTTGTCCTACCGTATTGTCTACTCAGATAGAGTAAACTCTTGTCCTACCGTATTGTCTACTCAGATAGAGTAAAATCTTGTCCTACCGTATTGTCTATT
>NZ_CAHJWD020000512.1 GCF_903642095.1 Bathymodiolus brooksi thiotrophic gill symbiont
TACTTGTTTAAAAATTTCTAAATAGAGTCTGTAACATCTGTAAGTGTTCAAATATAGTTATTCTTGTTTCAAATTGGATAAATTATTAGGAAAAAAATATACAGTGGATGATGCAGATTATTTTTGGTCTTCTTAAGGATGCAGGGGATAGTAGCCTCTATTTGTCCCCCCTCCCTTTTTTATTAGTAGAGCAGTATGGTGATATTTAAAAAAAAATGAGACTTTATAGCTAAAATGACTGACAATTCTTCAGTATAATTTCAAAGGTGATTAATTTCTGTAAAAGCTTTTCTGCAAAATACATTGGATTTGAGATTATAAGCTGCTACCAGCACAGGTACGCTCCTGTACTGACTCTGTGTTTTTCGACATAGGATACCAGTTGATTAATGGCAGCCCCCATGTAAAGAGGTAATGCACAAAATTTTCATGGTCATTAGGGCTGCTGAAAGCGTTTTTTGGTAGGATGCTATGTGCAGATGAAATGCTTTTATTCAGTTTTGTCCCTGTGTTTTGCTTTTTGTAAATTCCATATTGTGGAAGTGTAGTACCGTCCGTACAATTTAGTGGTATTTGGAATTTGAAATTTCTATATGTAAACCTCATTTTATGTTTTAAGTGAGCAACAAATACCATTTTTGTATATTGACTGACAATTTCATTACTATTTCACTTTCATAGCACTTTCATTTGTTGATTTGTAGTGTCCTTGACTAAATAATAGCAATAAATAGAAACACTGGCAATTGTCGTAGATTTTGGTTAAAAGTACTATCCCCTGCATCCTTAAGAAAATTACAGAATTTAAGAAAAAAAATATTAAAATTAAGTCATTTGTTTTTTCTAAATATACATGTTTTTTGCTACTTGGCATGCTTCAGTTTAATACCTGAATGTGAGAAATGTCATGAGAAAATGA
>NZ_CAHJWD020000513.1 GCF_903642095.1 Bathymodiolus brooksi thiotrophic gill symbiont
AACATAAGGTGTCCATCAGTTGTTTATGTTAACAGCCATTTTCACAGTGTTAAGCATAAGGTGTCCTTCAGTAGTTTATGTTAACAGCCCCTATCACAGTTTAAAACATAAGGTGTCCATCAGTAGTTTATGTTAACAGCCGCTATTACAGTTTAAAACATAAGGTGTCCATCAGTAGTTTATGCTAACAGCCGCTATTACAGTTTAAAACATAAGGTGTCCATCAGTAGTTTGTTAACAGCCCCTCTCACAGTTTTAACCATAAGGTGTATATCAGTAGTTTATGTTAACAGCCCCTCTCACAGTTTTAAACATATAATGTCCACCTGTAGTTTATGTTAACAGCCACTCTCACAGTTTTAAGCATAAGATATCCACCTGTAGTTTATGTTAACAGCCCCTCTCACAGTTTTAAGCATAAGATATCCACCTGTAGTTTATGTTAACAACCCCCATCACAGTTTTAAACATAAGGTATCCACCAGCAGTTTATGTTAACATCTCCTCTCACAGTTTTAAGCATAAGATATCCACCTGTAGTTTATGTTAATGGCCCCTCTAAAAGTTTTAAACATAAGGTGTCCATCAGTTGTTTATGTTAACAGCCCCTATCACAGTTTTAAGCACACGGTGTCCATCAGTTGTTTATGTTAACAGCCATTTTCACAGTTTTAAACATAAGGTGTCCTTCAGTAGTTTATGTTAGCAGCCCCTCTCACAGTTTTAAGCATAAGGTATCCACCAGTAGTTTATATTAACAGCCCCTCTCACAGTTTTAAACATAAGATATCCACCTGTAGTTTATGTTAACAGCCCCTCTCACAGTTTTAAGCATAAGGTGTCCTTCAGTTGTTTGTTAACAGCCGCTATTACAGTTTAAAACATAAGGTGTCCATCATTAGTTTATGTTAACAGCTTCTCTCACAGTGTTAAGCATAAGGTGTCCTTCAGTAGTTTGTTAACAGCCGCTATTACAGTTTAAAACATAAGGTGTCCATCAGTAGTTTATGTTAACAGCCCCTCTCACAGTTTTAAGCATAAGGTGTCCATTTGTAGTTTATGTTAACAGCCCCTCTCACAGTTTTAAGCATAAGGTGTCCATTAGTAGTTTATGTTAACAGCCCCTCTCACAGTTTTAAGCACACAGTGTCCATCAGTTGTTTATGTTAACAGCCACTTTCAAAGTTTTAAGCATAAGGTATCCACCAGTAGTTTATGTTGACAGCCCCTCTCACAGGTTTAGGCATAAGGTCTCCATCAGTAGTTTATGTTAACAGCCCCTCTCACAGTTTTAGGCATAAGGTATCCACCAGTAGTTTATGTTAACAGCACCACTCACAGTTTTAAGCATAATGTGTCCATCAGTAGATTATGTTAACAGCCCCTTTCACAGTTTTAAGCATAAGGTATCCACCAGTAGTTTTTGCTAACAGCCCCTCTCAGTTTTTTTTAAACATAAGGTGACCATCAGTAGTTTAGGTTTACAGCCCCTCTTACAGTTTTAAACATCAGTTATCCACCAATAGTTTATGTCCACAGCTCCTCTCACAGTTTAAAACATAAGGTGACCATCAGTAGTTTAGGTTTACAGCCCCTCTTACAGTTTTAAACATAAGTTATCCACCAGTAGTTTATGTCCACAGCTCCTCTCAGAGTTTTAAACATAAGATATCCACCCATAGCTTATGTTAATGGCCCCTCTAAAAGTTTTAAGCATAAGGTGTCCATCAGTTGTTTATGTTAACAGCCCCTATCACAGTTTTAAGCACACAGTGTCCATCAGTTGTTTATGTTAACAGCCATTTTCACA
>NZ_CAHJWD020000514.1 GCF_903642095.1 Bathymodiolus brooksi thiotrophic gill symbiont
AATGTGGTAACCCAAGATTTATTTCACTCGAGGTGAGCACACAATCCATCATATCCCTAGTATAAATACGCTAAAGAATGTGGTAACCCAAGATCTACCTCACTCAAGGTGAGCACCCAATCCATCATATCCCTAGTATAAATAATCTAAAGAATGTGGTAACCCCAGATCTATTTCACTCGAGGTGAGCACACAATCAATCATATCCCTAGTATAAATACTGTAAAGAATGTGGTATCCCAAGATCTACCTCACTCGAGGTGAGCACACAATCCATCATATCCCTAGTATAAATACTCTAAAGAATGTGGTAATCCAAGTTGTATTTCACTCGAGGAGAGGACACAATTCTTCATATCCCTAGTATAAATACTCTAAAGAATGTGGTAACCCAAGATCTATTTCACTCGAGGTGAGCACACAATCCATCATATCCCTAGTATAAATACTCTAAAGAATGTGGTAACCCAAGATCTACCTCACTCGAGGTCAGCACAATATCCATCATATCCCTAGTATAAATGCTCTAAAGAATGTGGTAACCCAAGATCTACTTCACTCGAGGAGAGAACAAAATCCATCATATTCCTAGTATAAATACTCAAAAAATGTGGTAACCCAAGATCTACCTCACTCGAGGCGAGCCCACAATCCATCATATCTCTAGTATAAATAATGTGGTAACCCAAGATATCTACCTCACTCGAGGTCAGCCCAATATCCATCATATCCCTAGTATAAATACTCTAAAGAATGTGGTAACCCAAGATCTACCTCACTCGAGGAGAGAACACAATACATCATATCCCTACAGAGCTCCAGATAAGCTGCGTATTTGCGTTTTTTACGCAATGAAAACGAGTAAAAACGCATGTATTATCAGATCAGAGTGTACATTTACGCATACATATTGCTGTGTAAGCAAACTTTCCAAATTCGGAGCGTACTTGAACGCTGTTGACGATAATACATCTTGTACATAAACAATACATTTTTGACTTTGAAAAATTCCCCGTAATTACTTCTCTTTATACTTTTCGAAAGAGAAAGTGTATACATCCGAGGGGTACCGAATGTTTGCCTTTCTAAGCATCGATGTCAAAAGAGATCTGATTGGATGTTTAGGATAAATCATCCAATCACGGTCAATATTACAAATAAATGCGGTTTAGTTAAGAACTGAAACGAAAGTGAATTTGGGAACACGTTGTTCGTTGAAAATGAGCAAGAACATGAATAAGCGCGCTACGGAAAATTATATACTTTTTTAAAAGTTCCTGACAGTTTCATCTGTGTCTAGTGACAGTATAGTTAAAGGAATCATTGATGACATTATCAACACGGCTGTGAAAACTGCCGAAGTCGACGAGCAAAAAACAAAATATTTACAACATTTTATTAATAAACATGACACAATCGTGTCAAATTAAACAGAGATATACATTTCACTTGCATCCTGCGTTTATTGAATAACACTTGTGTCAAACATAATTTTAAAAGTGTACATGTAAGCAATCTTTTCTGAAGTAGAGAGTACAACAGTGCAAAGGAAATATGCAAATACGCATCATTTTCAAAAGTAGGGGGTAATTACCCTTTGGACTTGAAAATTATCTGGAGCTCTGTCCCTAGTATAAATACTCTAAAGAATGTGGTAACCCAAGATCTACCTCACTCAAGGCGAGGTCACAATCCATCATATCATTAGTATAAATACTCTAAAGAATGTGGTAACCCAAGATCTATTTCACTCGAGGTGAGCACACAATCCATCATATCCCTAGTATAAATACTCTAAAGAATGTGGTAACCCAAGATCTACCTCACTCGAGGTCAGCACAATATCCATCATATC
>NZ_CAHJWD020000515.1 GCF_903642095.1 Bathymodiolus brooksi thiotrophic gill symbiont
TAGCTCAACTTGCCAAAGGCAATGTGAGCTTTTGCCATCACTTGGCATCCGTTGTCCGTCATCTGCTAACTTTTCACATTTTAATCTTCCCCTCTGGTCACTACAGGCAATTCTTTTTTCTGATTGTCCGATTTCTAAAAAACCTCCTCTGAAACCCCTTGGCCAAATGAACCGAAACTTGGTAGGAAGCATCTATGGAAGGTCCTCTCTACAGATTGCTCATTTTGTCCCGATCTGTTAAGAAACATGGCCTCCACAGGCAATTCTTGTTTCTGATTGGTTGATTTCTGAAAAACCTTCTCCCTTGAAATCGCTTTGCCAAATGAACCGGAAATTATTTAATTATGTATGGGTTAAACAAAGACTGTCCATGTTTTATGCACATTTAAAACCAAGGCAAAGCTGAGGTCTTTAAATGTTCATAATAAAGACATGGACAACTGTTGTTTGACCATGTTAGAACATAAACACTTCTCTGAGAATGTTAGAGTACGTTGAAAGTCAATAACACTTAGATTTTTACTCTTAGAAATGTCTTAAATGTGTAGTAGTTAGACCAGCATTTTGACAAAAATTCCTAAAGTTTTTTTTCAATGCCCCCTCCCTAGAGTTTAAAAAGGACAAAGAAACAATTATATCATTACCCGTATATAAAGCATTTTATTTTCATTAAAACAAGATCTATCACTCCTCGCTCCCCCCACAAAATTTACAAGAAAATCATAATGATATTAGTCAATGCTTTGCTCGTATTGGGTGTGACAGCTGCCATTGTTTTGTGTTAAAAAATCTGTGTCTGTCTCAGAAGTCATCAATTGTATGTTATTCTTATATGTAAATTTGATATATAAACTTTTAAATGCAATATCCATTTAATCTTCACAGTTTGACAGTTTGCTTAACAATTAATTTTTTTTTCAGGGTGAAACCTGTCCGTGAGGGTGAAAGACGCTCGAGGCGTAAGTTGGGGCTAGCCCCAGAGTTTAAGGCCGAGGACCTTCCAGTTCGGACAAGGCGTCCCAGGGTTCTGGTACAAGCTCCCGAGCCTGTACCAGTGGTACAGACACCCGTGTTTGTACCAGTGGTGCAGACACCCGTGTTTGTACCAGTGGAGGCTACCCTCCCTGAACTACCACGGGATTTGCAGAATCCCGTGGTGGTTTCCCCTGTAGTCAGACTTTTTTCATTGTCTACACCAGCTGTTAATTCAGCAGATGTAGATGATGAAACAATGGCTGCTATAGGCCAGGAGGTGGTAGCTGAAGCGCCCTGTGTCGCTTTGGAGGTGGTGGCAGCAGAGCAGGTTTTTGAGGCCATAGACATCCCAGTTGTTCCTGTTGCCCCTGCTCCCCAGAGAGGTTGGACTCGGTGGTGTGTTAGGGCTGCTCTTGCTGTCGGCAATATGATTGTCAATGACGGGCATGCTTTCTTTTAAGGGACAAAATTTCTAAATTCAAAAAGGGGTTGCAATTTTGAAATCATTTTGGAAAGATCATGGTTCAGTCTGTTGTAGCAAAGATTTGGAATTTCTAATCATTTTTATGTTTTTATAATGAAGGTTAAAAAACCAAAAAAGGGGAGATAATTTATTTTTTAAAAATTGCTTCACAGAACTGATTTGATCCGATATTTATTTAAATTGTCAAAATTTTGTTTTATTTGTCTAAAAATCATATTGTCTGTTGGTGGTTAAAGTTGTGTTAAACTTCTGATCATGGTACATTAGGTCAAATGTCACACTGAGGAATTCCATTAGGTCAATTGGGTTAGAGTTTTGGTATGTAATGCCACTTTCAACAATATATCAATTATGGCAGTCAGTTATATTGGTGGAGGAAACCGATGTGTCCGCAGAAAACTACAGACACTTTATCACATAAAGCCATTATGTCGGTTGTCCTAATATTGAGCACAGATAGGTCAATGTAGAACACCATTAGGTAAGGTGTCAATTTATGTCCCTTCCCACCCCACCCAACCCAACCCAACTCCAGTTTCCAAGACCTTTTAGTGTGTATTAATCTGCCCCTCCTTCTTCCAATCCAAGTTTCTAAGACTCTTTGTTAAAGTTGTGTTAAAGCCCCCTCCCCACTTGTCTGTTCTTGGTTAAAGTTGTGTTAAAGCCCCCTCCCCACTTGTCTGTTCTTGGTTAAAGTTGTGTTAAAGCCCCCTCCCCACTTGTCTGTTCTTGGTTAAAGTTGTGCTTAAGCATCTGAGCATGGTGTCCCAGTGTTCAAGGTCTTCTACTCTATTTGTAAATAGGTCTATGTATATATGTATAGTGTAAATATATTTTTGTATATAGTGTGTGTAAATATGTAAATATGTTTTTAATCATTAATATTATGTATTTAGTATGTGATATTGTTACATTTCTGTAAGCATCATTAAGATATTGCAAACCTTCATTTGGAAAAGTGAATGACGTCAAAGTTTAAAATAATTTTTTTAATAAAAGCTATTATTCCTAGACTTTTGGTTAGTTCTAAGTGTAAAAAATGATTTTTCTTTCTTCGTGTTCATTAGATTCCACATCCCATCTCATGAAAATACTGATTTTCCGAGAATCTTTATAGATAATTAATACCCATACTGCCCCAGTATGAAATAGCTCAAAACAGATCGGTGTCAGTGTGAAGCCGATCAATAACATCTTCTTAAGATCTGGACAGCAGAACTCGTACCCAAAAAATCAGCATTTTGAATTAGAATTAGATTTATCATAGAATTATATATGTTCATTTATGTACTTCAATATAAATAAATTTTGATAATTAAATAAGGTTTATGAGTGAATGTTGCATGCTAGAAACAGGGGTATGCAAGGATGAATGATAGATAAAAACTTTTTCCCAGTTAGGTTTCACATCTAACATAGGTAGCATGCAAGAAATGGGTGTATGAATGAATTGAATGATAGATAAATAACTTTTTCCCAGTTAGGTTTCACATTTAATAAAGACACAATAGTGCCAAAAATACAATACTTTTTTATACCGTCAGTAATTAAATGGATTAAGGATTTTGAAGTACTAATGGAATGGATCTCAAATGTGTTAGTTCTTGAGAGACTAGTTCTAATTGAAAATGCATGATCAAGGAGAATAAAAAGGATGAAAGACTTAAAACGGCACAAACCATGGTAATAAAGTATATGTAGGAGTTCTTTTTTTTTGTCAACTGAACAGTATGTGTTGTTTGATATTTTTCAGTATATCTATCAAGGACATGTTTGGTATCATTGTGGTTTACATATCCTTAGAGTTTGCTGTTTATATACAATGATAAACAACTCACACCTCAACATGCATGTGAGACGACCTCTTCCCTAAATTTGAAACTTGTGTGCTGTAAATTTCAACTATATAAATGTATGTATGGTTTAAAATGTTATCAGTTATATCATGTACTACCTGTATGCAGGCTATTTCCCATCAAAAATGTGTACTCTAGCATTTTTTCCCCAACTACAACATGATCTCCTGTAAAGATACATGTATGGCAAGTGTTGGTTTGTGATGTTATAGTAAGATGCAAAAACAGAGATGCTTTTATAAAAAAAACAAAAAAAAACAA
>NZ_CAHJWD020000516.1 GCF_903642095.1 Bathymodiolus brooksi thiotrophic gill symbiont
TGACAACATAAAAACCACATCAAACGCTAATGGTTGTTTACAAATAGCCATAACAACACACAACTACCTGCAAATCTCAAACACTAAGTGCAAAAAACACATGAAAGGCTGAAGGAAATTGTATCTCCTGGCTTGTGATGGGTACAATTAGGAAGGATTGGTATTTAATGACCCTCGTCTATTTATAACTAGATATCTGGCAGAAAAACCAATATAAACTTTAAAAAATTGGCCAGATTCACATTGATTTGCAAACAAGAAACTTTCAACAACATATTAAAATATTCCTGCAATTATCTCTACTGTACATAACCAGACCCGACAATTGCCTCGATCAAGGGAACAATTTGACTTGTTCTGATGCAACCACCTCTGTTCAGAGGACATGTTCAAATGCAATGACCTTTTCTGAGGACAACTACCTGTAACCAAGGAACAGTTGGAACCTGTTTTATTTGATGCACCCACCTCTATTCAGAGGACAACCTGATCTTGGGAAGAGGTAGGTGGAACTATTTGTTCTTGGACCTTGGACAAACTAAAGCATAAAAGTTAAGCCTGGTGTGTTTGGGGTTCACATCTATGAACGTCCCCCTATGCTTAAATGCCCAGGTCCGAGTGCATTTAGGCAATATCCAAATGACAGGAGTTGCATTTGGAGGCCACGTCTCTTGGGTACTATGCTCTGTGTACCTCGACTAGGAGGCGGTGGGGAGGAACAGGTGTCAGCAGCTACACCGGGGTCCTATTTTGGGGGTGTCGTGATCTCCTAAGTTGAACTACAATGCTGGCGTAGTTCGACAAGGGAGATAATGACTGAAGTGTCAGGAGCTACACTTGGGTCACTTGGGGGGAGGCCACGTCTCTTGGGTACTATGCTCTGTGTACCTCGACTAGGAGGCGGTGGGGAGGAACAGGTGTCAGCAGCT
>NZ_CAHJWD020000517.1 GCF_903642095.1 Bathymodiolus brooksi thiotrophic gill symbiont
AAGAAGGTTTGAGATTTGCCATCAGAGAAGGTGGACGCACTGTTGGTGCGGGTGTTGTTGCTAAGGTGATAGATTAAAAAAAATAGTTAATTTTAGGGCGGATATTCTTGTATAATGTTCGCTTTTTCGTTGAAACATAAGTTGTATTTATTAATAGGATTTTAGAACATGAGCAATCAAAATATTAGAATTAAATTAAAGGCATTTGACCATCGTTTAATCGATAAGTCTGCCATCGAGATTGTGGCAACAGCAAAAAGTACTGGTGCCAGTGTTAGAGGTCCAATTCCCTTACCAACGAAGAAGGAGCGTTTCACAGTTTTAACTTCTCCACATGTTAACAAGAAAGCAAGAGATCAATACGAATTAAGAACATATGTTAGATTAATGGATGTTATTAGCCCAACTGATAAAACAGTTGATGCGTTAATGAAATTAGATTTAGCAGCAGGCGTTGATGTAGCAATTCAGCTTAATTAACAAGAACAAGTAATAGGAATAAAATCATGGCAATTGGTCTAGTAGGACAAAAATTAGGAATGACGCGTATTTTGGCTGACGATGGTTCAGCGACTGCGGTAAGTGTTATTAAAGTTGAGCCTAATCGTGTTGTTCAAACAAAAACAGTAGAATTAGACGGTTATAGTGCTATACAAGTAACTACGGGCGCTAAAGTTAATAAGAAAGGTCAGGCGAAGTTACGCCGTGTTTCATCAGCAACCAAAGGTCACTATGCAAAAGCTTCACAAGAAATTGGTTTAGGCCTTTGGGAATTTAGAGCAAATGCTGATGAAATTGAAGGCATAAAGAGTTTTGATTTATCAACTTTTGGTGCAGGTCATTATGTTGATGTTACTGGGCAATCTAAGGGTAAGGGCTTTCAAGGTGGTGTGAAGCGTCATAATTTTTCAATGCAAGATGCCACACACGGTAACTCAATTTCTCACAGAGCAATTGGTTCCACTGGACAGTGTCAAGATCCTGGTCGTGTATTCAAGGGTAAGAAAATGGCTGGTCATATGGGTGATGAGCAGGTAACACAAGAATGTTTAGAAGTGATTCGTGTTGACAATGAAAGAAACTTAATTTTAGTAAAAGGTTCAATTCCCGGTGCTAACAAAGGTTTTGTTAAAGTTAATTTATCTACTAAAAAAGATAAAGTAAATAACGGTATAAGTAAGCAACTCCAAGAGCAGAAAGACGCTGTTGATGTAGCATCAGAAGCCGAAACAAAAGAATAAGGTTTTTAAGATGAAATTAAAAGTATTAAATATAAGCACCAATAAGTCCACTTCTGCTGAAGTTGCGGATAAGGTATTTGCAAGAGACTATAACCAATCGTTGGTTCACCAAATCACAACGGCTTATATGGCTACGGGTCGCCAAGGCTCTAAAGCACAAAAAAATCGCTCAGCAGTGAGTGGTGGCGGTAAAAAACCTTGGGCACAAAAAGGTACTGGTCGTGCCCGTGCAGGTACTTCTCGTGGACCTATTTGGCGTTCAGGCGGTGTAACCTTTGCTGCACAACCAAAAAGCTTTTCTCAGAAAGTTAACAAGAAAATGTATAAAGGTGCAATTAGCGTTATTTTTTCAGAGTTGGTACGCACTGAGCGTCTAAAAGTAGTCAAAGATTTTGAAGTTAAAGATGCAAAAACAAAAAATGTTACAGCATTACTTAAGGCTTTAGATGTAAAAGATGCGTTATTAATGACAGATGAGTTAGATGAAAATTTATATCTTTCTTCGCGTAATTTATATCATGTTGGTGTTTGTGACACACAAAGTATTGACCCAGTTAGTTTAATTGGTTATGAAAATGTAGTGGTTACTGAGGCAGCATTAAAGAAAATTGAGGCACAATTATGAATCAAGAAAAAGTATTGAAAACCTTATTGGCACCAATTGTTTCTGAGAAAACATCATTGTTATCAGTGCAAAATCAGTATGCATTTAAAGTGCGTGTTGATAGTAATAAGAAAGAAATCAAGGCAGCAGTTGAGACACTATTTGGTGTTACTGTAGAGAATGTAACTACCTCTGTTGTTAAAGGTAAGAAAAAAGTTTATAAAGGCAAAATTGGCCGTCGTGTTAATTGGAAGAAGGCAATGGTAAGAGTGTCTGAAGGCCAAATGATTGACGTAAGCGCATCTTAAGAGAGAGATTATGGCACAAGTAATTAAAAGAAAACCAACTTCACCTGGCAGACGATTTGTTGTTAATGTTGTTGATAAAGATTTGCATAAAGGTACGCCTTATGCACCATTAACGGAAAGTAAAAATAGAATTAGTGGTCGTAATAACCGTGGAAAGATTACGGTTCGCCATAAAGGTGGTGGACATAAGCGTCGTTATCGTGTGATTGATTTTAGACGCAATAAAGATGATATTACTGCAAAAGTTGAGCGTTTAGAATACGATCCAAATCGTAGTGCAAATATTGCTTTAGTTTTATATGCAGACGGCGAACGAAAGTATATTATTGCACCAAACGGTTTGCAAGTAGGTGAAGAAATTGTTTCAGGTAATAGCGTTTCTATTAAAGTTGGTAATGTAATGCCATGTGCGAATATTCCACTAGGTAGTGTTATTCATTGCATTGAGCTTAAGCCAGGTAAGGGTGCACAAATGGCACGCAGTGCAGGCACTTCAGCACAGTTAATTGCAAAAGAAGGTGCTTATGTTACTTTGAGATTGCGTTCTGGTGAAGTGCGTAAAGTATTGGCAGATTGTCGTGCAACCATTGGCGAAGTCTCTAAGAAAGAACACAGTTTAAGAAAACTTGGTAAAGCGGGTGCTACTCGTTGGAGAGGTGTTAGACCTACTGTTCGTGGTGTGGTGATGAACCCAGTTGATCACCCACATGGTGGTGGTGAAGGTAAAACTAGTGGTGGTCGCCATCCAGTGTCTCCTTGGGGTACGCCAACTAAGGGTTATAAAACACGTAGTAATAAGCGTACTGATAAACTTATCGTACGTCGTCGAAATAAATAAGGGTAATTATGGCTAGATCATTAAGAAAGGGTCCATTTGTTGATGAGCATTTAATCAAGAAAGTATTAACCGCTCAAGAGAATAACGATAGAAAACCAATTAAAACTTGGTCTAGGCGTTCGGTAATTGTGCCTGAAATGATTGGCTTAACAATTGCAGTGCATAATGGTAGGGCACATGTGCCAGTATCAGTTAATGAACAAATGGTAGGACATAAACTGGGTGAATTTGCAGCGACTAGAACATTCCATGCACATTCAGGTGATCGTAAAGCATAAATATAGGTAGGTTGAAATGAAAGAAGTTAAAGCAATACATAAATATGCAAAAACCTCAGCTTTTAAAGCAAGATTGGTAGCGGATCAAATTCGTTCAAAGTCAGTAGAAGAGGCACTTAACATTTTATCGTTTAGTAATAAAAAAGCATCGGTGCTTGTTAAAAAAGTATTGAATTCAGCGATTTCAAATGCTGAAAACAATGATGGACTAGACATTGATGAATTAAAAGTGAGTAGCGTTTATATTGACGAAGGCTCAACAATGAAAAGAATTCGCCCTAGAGCAAAAGGTAGGGCGAATCGTATTTTAAAAAGAACAAGCCACATTACAGTTGGCGTAAGCGCAGGTTAATTATGGGTCAAAAAGTAAATCCAAAAGGTATTAGATTAGGCATCGTTAAAGATTGGGATTCTAAGTGGTATGCAAATTCTCAAGATTATTCTAAATACTTATTGTCTGATATTGAAGTGAGGGATTTCTTATTTGAGAAATTAAAATCTGCTTCTGTTAGTCGTATTCAAATTGAGCGTCTTGCAGATAATGCAAAAGTTATTATTCATACTGCACGCCCAGGTATTGTTATTGGTAAAAAAGGTGCAGATATTGAAGATTTAAAAGCGATTGTTGCCAAGATAATGGGTATTCCAGTGCACATTAGTATTGAAGAAATTAAGAAGCCAGAATTGGATGCACGCTTGGTAGCAGAGAATATTGCACAGCAATTAGAAAAGCGTGTAATGTATAGGCGTGCAGTTAAGCGTGTATTAGGTAATGCTACACGCTTAGGTGCTCAAGGAATTAAAGTAATGGTTAGTGGTCGTTTAAACGGTGCAGAAATTGCACGCTCTGAGTGGTATAGAGAGGGTCGTGTGCCATTGCATACTTTTAGAGCAGATGTTGATTACGCACATTATGGCGCAAATACACAATATGGTGTAATCGGTATCAAGGTTTGGATATTCAAAGGTGAAATTTTGGACCATAAGAAAGGCACATTAGATGAGGTTGCTCGTCGTGGTGCTACTAATCAAATCGGTAAGAAATAAAGGATTGAGAAATGCTACAACCTAAACGTACAAAATTTAGAAAAATGATGAAAGGTCGCAACCGCGGTCTTGCAACGGGTCACAAGGTTAGTTTTGGTGAAATTGGCTTGCAGGCTGTGGGCAGATGTCGCATGACTGCTAGGCAAATTGAAGCCGCTCGTAGAGCGATGACACGCCATGTGAAGCGTCAGGGTAAGATTTGGATTCGTGTATTTCCAGACAAACCTATTACTAAGAAACCATTAGAAGTGCGCATGGGTAAAGGTAAAGGTAGTGTTGAATATTGGATTGCACAGATCAAACCGGGTCAAATGTTGTTTGAGATGCAAGGTGTTGATGAGATTGTTGCAAGAGAGGCATTTGCACTGGCAGCAGCTAAATTACCAGTAAAAACAAAAGTAATTAAAAGGATGGCAATGTAATGGATGTAAAAGAATTAAGAAGTCAAGATACTTCTACACTTAACGAAACTTTAATGACACTTTTAAAAGATCATTTTGAATTGCGTATGAAGCATAAAAGTGCACAGTTAGATGATGCATCTAAACTAAGCAAGATTAAAAAGTCGATTGCACGAGTTAAAACTATTATTAGAGAGAAACGAGTATGAGCGAAAATAAAGTAGAACGCGTATTAACAGGTAAAGTTGTTAGTAATAGTCGTGATAAAACAATTGCGGTTGAAATTGAGCGTAAAGTAAGGCACCCAATTTACAAGAAATACATCAAACGCAGTACTAAAGTACATGCACATGATGCAAATAATGAGTGCGGTTTAGGTGATACAGTGAGAGTTGTTGAGGCGAAACCGTTTTCTAAAACTAAATGTTGGGCGTTGTTAGAAGTCCTTGAAAAATCAGTTGTGATTGATTAATTATTAGCATATTAATAAGAGAATAAAATATGATTCAAATGCAAACAAAACTTCATATTGCCGACAACAGTGGTGGTGTCAAAGCAATGTGTATTAAAGTATTAGGTGGCTCTAAGCGTCGTTATGCAAATATCGGCGATGTGGTCAAAGTAAGTATTAAAGAAGCTGCGCCACGCGCTAAAGTCAAAAAAGGTGATGTGTATGATGCTGTTGTTGTTCGCACAGCACAAGGTGTTCGCCGTGCTGATGGTTCACGCATTCGTTTTGATAATAATGCGGTTGTGTTGTTAAATACAAAACTTGAGCCAGTAGGTACACGCATCTTTGGCCCTGTGACTCGTGAATTGCGTAGTGCAAAGTTTATGAAGATTGTGTCGTTAGCACCAGAGGTTCTGTAATGCAAAAGATTAGAATGAATGATGAAATTATTGTTATTGCAGGTAAGGACAAAGGCTCAAAGGGCACTGTAACAAAAGTTACAGATGCTAAAGTTGTGGTTGAAGGCTTAAACATTGCTAAGAAACACATTAAGCCAAATCCAAATGCTGGCGTTACAGGTGGTATTGTTGATACGGAAATGCCAATGGCAATTTCAAATGTGGCAATCTACAATGCCAAGACCAAAAAAGCAGATAGAGTTGGTATTCGTACTGACAAAGAGGGTAACAAGGAAAGATTTTTTAAATCAAACGGCGAATCAATCGTTTGAGACAGTTAAAGGGAAAATACCGTGTCTAGACTACAAAAACAATATAAAAAAGAAATTCTACCTGCTCTACAAAAAGAGCTGGGTCAGAAGAATCCAATGGCAGTGCCTAAGATTGAAAAGATTACCATTAACATGGGTCTGGGCAGTGCATTAGGCGACAAGAAAATTTTGCAAAGCGCATTAGAAGAAATGAGTTTAATTTCAGGTCAAAAACCAATGACTTGTATTGCGCGTAAATCAGTAGCGAGTTTCAAGTTAAGAGAAGGCAATGCTATTGGTTGTAAAGTAACATTGCGAAAAGAAAAAATGTATGAATTCTTGGATCGCTTAGTTAATATCGCAATTCCACGTATTCGTGACTTTCGTGGCTTGAATGGGAAATCATTTGATGGTCGTGGTAATTACAACATGGGTTTAACTGAACAAATCGTATTCCCTGAAATTGATTTCGAAAAAGTAACAAGGGTGCGTGGTATGGATATCGCTATTACTACTAGTGCACAAAATAATGAAGACGCTAAGAAACTATTAGCAATGTTTAATTTCCCATTTAAGGATAAAGAAAATGGCTAAAAAGTCTATGATAAACAGAGACCTTAAGCGCACTAAGTTGGTTGCAAAATACCGCATTAAGCGTCTTGAGTTAAAGAAAATTATTAAGAGCGTAAATTCTTCTGATGAAGAGCGCTTTCAAGCAACGATTAAGTTGCAGGCATTGCCACGTGACGCTTCGCCAACCAGACAACGCAGTCGTTGTGGTTTGACAGGTCGTCCACATGGTTTTTATCGTAAGTTTGGTTTGTCTAGAATCAAACTTAGAGAACGCACCATGAACGGCGAAGTTCCTGGTTTATCTAAAGCAAGTTGGTAGGAGGTAGTAGATTATGAGTATGTCTGATCCAGTAGCTGATATGTTAACCCGCATTCGTAATGCACATATGGTTGAAAAGAAAGAAGTTAACATTCCAGCATCAAGTTTAAAGTCTGCTATTGCAAGTGTAATGCAGCAAGAAGGTTATATTGAATCATTTAGTGTTGCTGGCGAAAAAGCCACTAAGACTTTGACCATTAAGTTAAAGTATTATGATGACAAACCTGTTATTGATTCATTGAAAAGAATTTCAAAGCCGAGTTTGCGTGTATATGTGAAGAGTACTGAAATGCCAAGTGTTATGAATGGATTAGGTATTGTTATTGTTTCAACACCTAAAGGTGTAATGACTGGACAAAATGCAGCAACCCAAAATGTGGGTGGTGAAGTTTTGTGTAGCGTTTCTTAAAGGAGTTATAAGATGTCTAGAGTTGCAAAAGCACCAATCGAAATTCCAGCAGGTATTGAAGTATCGTTAAAAGATTCTTTAATGACAGTTAAAGGTAAGTTAGGCCAAATGCAGATGAATTTTCATCCTTTGGTAACAGTTGCCAATACAGACAATGTTTTAACATTTGCTATTACCAAGGTTGATAAAAAAGATGAAAAGAAAGCGTG
Organism: Bathymodiolus brooksi thiotrophic gill symbiont; assembly: GCF_903642095.1. Taxonomy (GTDB): domain Bacteria; phylum Pseudomonadota; class Gammaproteobacteria; order PS1; family Pseudothioglobaceae; genus Thiodubiliella. Next base: position 7,388 of record NZ_CAHJWD020000517.1, read on the forward strand.
GGCACAAGCGGGTACAGTAAGGGCTAACACAGCTAACTTGATCCAAGGTGTTTCAGAAGGTTGGATAAAAAAATTAACATTAATTGGTGTTGGTTATCGTGCCAAATCAATGGGTAAGGTATTAGATTTAACATTGGGTTTTTCACATCCTGTTCAGTATGCATTACCAGAAGGTATTACTGCTGAGACACCCTCTCAAACTGAGATTGTTGTTAAGGGTATGGATAAGCAAAAAGTAGGTCAAGTGGCTGCTGAAATTCGTGCCTTCCGTCCGCCAGAGCCTTATAAAGGCAAAGGTGTTCGTTATACTGATGAGTATGTGGTTCGTAAAGAAGCTAAGAAGAAATAATTAATTAAGGTAATTGTATGAAACTTTCTAAAAAACAAGCGCGTTTAAGAAGAGCAACTAAGTTTAGAGCAAAGCATGCTGAGAAAGGTGTTGAGCGTTTATGCGTTCACAAGACTGCTCAGCATATTTATGTGCAAGTGATTAGTGCTTGTGGCACAAAAACTTTGGCTTTTGCTTCTAGCTTAAAAGAAAAGAATGGGGGTAATGTGGCAGCAGCAACAAAGATTGGTGCTGAGATTGCCAAGGCAGCGAAAAAAGTAAAGGTAACAAAAGTTGCATTTGATCGATCTGGCTTTAAATACCATGGTCGTATCAAGGCATTAGCAGAAGCAGCTAGAGATGGTGGCTTGGACTTTTAAAAAAATTATAAAAAAGGCATAGAGAATGGCAGATTTTAGAAAAAATAATAAAGAAGAAGGTGATGGTTATATTGAGAAATTGGTCAATATTCGTCGCGTTGTAAAAGTAGTTAAAGGTGGTCGTATTTTTGGCTTCTCTGCATTGGTTGTTGTGGGTGATGGCAATGGTAAAGTAGGTTATGGCACGGGTAAAGCTCGTGAAGTGCCTATTGCTATTCAAAAAGCCATGGACAAGGCGAGGAAGGCAATGAAGAATGTGCCCCTTAAAGATGGCACACTTTATTATCCTATTACTTCCAATGTTGGTGCTGCTAAAGTTTATATGCAACCAGCATCAGAAGGTACTGGTGTTATTGCTGGTGGTCCGATGCGTAGTGTATTGGAAGCAGTTGGTGTGCATAATATCTTAGCAAAATGTAATGGTACGCGTAATCCTATTAGTGTTGTTCGTGCAACAATTGAAGGTTTAACATCAATGTCATCTCCACAGTTGGTTGCAGCTAAGCGCGGTAAAACTGTTGAAGAAATTAGGGGAGAAGCATAATGGCTGAAGAGAAAAAAGTAGTTAAAAAAGTGGCACCAAAAAAAACTGTAACTAAAAAGAGCACAGTAAGTGTAACTTTGGTTAAGAGTTTTTATGGTCGCCTACCTTCTCATCGTGCAACAGTAACAGGTCTTGGACTTAAGCGTATCAATCATACAGTAGAGTTGGTTGATACACCTGAAGTAAGAGGCATGATTAACAAAATATCGTATCTACTTAAGATTGAAGACTAAGGTAAACAAGGATTAAATTATGAATATTATGCAACTTAATACATTGGCACCCGCAGAAGGTGAAAAAAGAGACAAAAAGCGTGTTGGTCGTGGTATTGGCAGTGGTTTTGGTAAAACTTGTGGTCGTGGTCACAAAGGTCAAAAGTCTCGCTCGGGTGGTTTTTCTAAAGTTGGTTTTGAGGGTGGTCAGATGCCCTTACAGCGTCGCCTTCCTAAAGTTGGTTTTTCTTCGCGCGTTTCAATCATTACTTCTCAGGTAACTTTGTCTGAACTTGATAAGTTAGAAGAAAAAGAAATTACCCTTGATGTATTGAAGCAACACAATTTGGTAACTAAAAATATTAAGCGCGTTAAGGTTATGCTTTCTGGTGAAATTACTAGAGCAGTAACATTGACGGGCATTAAAGCGACCAAAGGTGCAAAAGTAGCAATTGAAGCAGCCAAAGGTTCGGTGAGCGAGTAATTTTATGAGCCAACCTGGAATTTCTCAAGATTTATCGAAACGCATCCTTTTTTTATTGGGTGCGTTAATTGTTTTTAGATTGGGTACACACATTACCATTCCATTTATATCGCCAATTGCATTGGCATCACTTGTGCAGGATCAGCAGGGCACAATTTTAGATATGTTTAATATGTTTTCTGGTGGTGCACTAGAAAGATTGTCTCTTTTTACATTGGGCATTATGCCTTATATTTCAGCATCGATCATTATCCAGTTATTGACTTCGGTGGTACCAAAGTTAGAGCAACTTAAAAAAGAAGGCGAAACAGGTAAGCGTAAAATTACACAATACACGCGTTTAGGCACAGTGGTATTGGCGGTATTCCAGTCGTATGGAATCTCCATTGCTTTACAATCGCAAAATGCTGGCGGTGTGGATTTAGTAACAAATTCTGGCTTTACATTCAGTTTAGTAACGGTAGTAACACTTACCACAGGCACACTATTTTTAATGTGGTTAGGTGAGCAAATTACAGAAAAAGGCATTGGCAATGGCATTTCAATGATTATTTTTGCAGGTATTGTTTCAGGCTTGCCTTCGGCGATAGGATCAACAATATCGTTGGCCTCTACAGGTGAATTAGCAGTCGGCTTAGTAGTGTTATTATTAGTAATGACATTATTGGTAACTGCTTTTGTTGTATTTATGGAGCGTGGACAGCGTCGTATTACTGTGAATTATGCTAAGCGTCAACAGGGTCGTAAAATGGTAGGTGGGCAAAGTTCATACTTACCGCTCAAAATTAATATGGCAGGTGTTATTCCACCAATTTTTGCTTCTTCAATTATTTTATTCCCAGCAACTTTGGGTGGCTGGTTTTCACAATCAGAAGGTATGGGTTGGTTAGCTGATTTGACTGCGAGTATTTCCCCCGGTCAACCGCTGTATGTTATGTTTTATGGTTTGGCAATTGTATTTTTTACATTTTTCTATACAGCATTAACTTTTAATGCAAAAGACATGGCAGACAATTTACGCAAGTCAGGTGGCTTTATTCCAGGTATTCGCCCAGGTCAGCATTCAGCGGATTATATTGACGCAGTAACATCGCGTTTGACAGCATCGGGTGCAGTTTATATTACTGCAGTTTGTTTGTTGCCAGAGTTTTTGATTTTATATTGGAATGTACCATTTTATTTTGGTGGCACCAGTCTGTTAATCATTGTTGTTGTAGTCATAGATTTTATTACACAAGTGCAATCACATTTAATGTCTAATCAGTATGAGTCATTAATGAAAAAATCAGGTTTAAACTAGAGGGTAAGTATTATGAAAGTAAGAGCATCAGTTAAGAAAATTTGTAACAATTGTAAAATTATCAAGCGCCACGGTGTCGTTCGTGTTATTTGCAAAGAGCCTAGACATAAACAAAGGCAAGGTTAATTGGGAATTGACAGAGCAAAGTTAGTAAGGTATAATTGCTCGTTTTGAAAATTTTAATTTGTTATTATTTAGATAAGAAATTATCAAGGTAGATTTTAATAAAACTTAAAAATATAGGATATAAGGAAAAGGTAAATGGCTAGAATAGCAGGAATAAATGTTCCAACACATAAGCACATTGTTATTGGCTTGCAGTCAATTTTTGGCATTGGTGCTACCCGTGCAAAAGCAATTTGTATAGAGCTTAAATTAGACCCGAGCATAAAAGTTTTGGATTTGACTGAAGAGCAGTTAGAGCTCATACGCGGTGCGGTTGCAAAATTTGAAGTTGAAGGTGATCTTCGTCGTCAAATTGCAATGGATATTAAACGCCTAAGAGATTTGGGTTGCTATCGTGGTATCCGTCACAGAAAATCATTGCCACTTCGTGGTCAAAGAACCAAAACGAATGCCAGAACTCGCAAGGGTCCTCGTCGTTTAATTAGATAATTATAGGAATTTATTATGGCACAAGCTCCAACAAAGAAAAAATCAAAGAAAGTCGTTACTGACGGTATTGCACATATCCATGCAACATTTAACAACACCATTGTTATGATTACGGATCGTCATGGCAATGCAGTTTGTTGGGCGACTTCAGGTGGCTCTGGTTTTAGAGGTTCTAGAAAATCAACCCCATTTGCTGCACAAGTTGCTGCTGGTAATTGTGGTGAAAAAGCACTGGCTTTTGGCATGAAGAATTTAGATGTTCGTGTCAAAGGCCCTGGACCTGGTAGAGATTCAGCTATTCGTGGCTTGAATGCACAGGGTTTAAAAATTCAATCAATCACAGATGTAACGCCAATCCCTCACAATGGTTGTCGTCCTTCTAAGAAACGCAGAGTATAAGGATAAATTATGGCTAGATATACGGGACCCACTTGTAAATTAGCTCGTCGCGAAGGCACGGACTTATTTTTAAAAAGTGGCATTAGATCATTAGATTCTAAATGTAAAGTAACACAATTACCAGGTATGCACGGTGCAACTGCTCGTCAAGCTAAAGGTACTGAATACGGTTTACAATTACGGGAAAAGCAAAAGGTGAGACGCATTTATGGCATCTTAGAAAAGCAATTTCGCTCCTATTACAAAAAAGCATCTCAAAAGAAAGGCTCAACAGGTGAAAACCTCTTGTCTTTGTTGGAATGTCGTCTTGATAATGTTGTTTATCGTATGGGTTTTGGATCCACACGCGCTGAATCTAGACAATTGGTTTCTCATAAGTCTATTTTAGTAAATGGTCTAGTGGTTAACATTCCTTCTTATCAAGTGAGTGCTAATGACGAGATTTCTATTAGAGAAAAAGCAAAAAAACAAAGTCGTATTCAATTAGCTGTGGAATTAGCCCAACAAGGCGATCAAGCAGAATGGATTGAAGTTGACACTAAAGCACTGAAAGGTGTGTTTAAAAATGTGCCTGCGCGTGATGATTTGTCATCTGATATTGCAGAACATCTAATTGTTGAATTATATTCAAAATAAAGGACATATTATGCAAGGAAATGCAAGAGATTTTTTAAAGCCGAAGTTAGTTGAATTAACAGAAACGGCGAATAATCAATACAGGATTATTCTTGAACCCTTAGAAAAGGGTTTTGGTCATACATTAGGCAATGCATTAAGAAGAACTTTATTGTCTTCTATGGCGGGTTCGGCAATTACTGAAGTGGCGATTGATGGTGTGATGCATGAATTTTCAGCTATTGATGATGTCCAAGAAGATGTGCTGGATATTTTATTAAACCTTAAAGAGGTTTCAGTTGCTTTAAACACTTCTGAATCAGCGGAAGTTGTTATTGATAAAAAAGGTCCTTGTGAAATTACAGTGGCTGATATTGAAGCAAATGGTATAGATGTTGTGGTTTTTAACAAAGATAAGGTTATTGCAACTATAAACGCTGGTGGTCATATGCGTATGACACTTAAGATTGGTACTGGTATTGGTTATGATGCGGCTGTTGCGCGTGGTGATGAAGCATCGGTTATTGGTGGTATGCAGTTGGATGCAAGTTTTTCACCAATTAAGCGTGTTAGTTTTACGGTTGATGCGGCTCGTGTTGATCAGAAAGTTAATCTTGACAAACTTAATATTGAGTTAGAGACAAATGGTTCTGTTGATGCTGAGGAAGCGATTAAGCGTGCAGCAACAATTTTACAAGATCAGTTGTCTTCATTTGTTGAATTAGAATTAGTTGAAGAAGAAGAGGCGCTACCAACTTCAGATGATTTTGATCCACAATTGTTAGCAGCGGTTGATGAATTAGAGTTGACAGTGCGTAGTGCAAACTGCTTGAAAGCCGAGCAAATTTACTACATTGGTGACCTGATTCAAAAATCTGAGCAAGATTTGCTAAGAACACCTAATTTAGGCCGTAAGTCGTTGAATGAAATTAAAGAAGTGTTAACTGACAAAGGCCTAGAATTAGGCACAGCCATTGAAAATTGGCCGCCAGTTGATTTAATGAGCGAATAATAAAGGATTTTATAATGAGACATAGAAAGTCAGGTAGACAACTAAATCGTAACTCTTCTCATCGTAAGGCGATGTTTAAGAATATGGCAAATTCATTATTTCTTCATGAAACAATTAGGACGACTTTGCCTAAAGCAAAAGAACTTCGTCGTGTTGTGGAGCCGTTAATTACCAAAGCCAAAACAGACAGCGTTGCAAATCGTCGTCACGCATTTGCAAGATTACGCGATGATGAAATGGTTGCTAAGTTGTTTACTCAACTGGGTCCGTTTTACAAAAGTCGCCCCGGTGGTTATATTCGTATTCTTAAAGCTGGTTTTCGTACTGGCGATAAAGCGCCAATGGCGATTGTTCAATTAGTTGATTTCGATAGCACAGAGGCTAACGATTCTACAGACTCATAAAAGGAAACCCTATGCCTTCAATTAAAGTAAGAGAAAACGAACCCTTTGATATTGCATTAAGACGCTTTCGTCGCACATGCGATAGAGCAGGTGTTATTACCGATGTTCGCAAGAAAGAATTTTATGAAAAGCCAACTTGGGTGAATAAGCGTATGAAAGCAGCAGCAGTCAAACGCACGCACAAAGAAATGGCTAAAAATCGCATCCATAGAAAGCGTATGTACTAGTTACTTTTTGGTAGCGAGTAATAAATTTTTATGTCTAAGTTAAAAAAACGCATTACTGACGATATGAAGTCAGCAATGAAAGCCAAAGATAAAGACGCCTTAAAAGCCATTCGTATGATTTTAGGTGCAATTAAGCAAATAGAAGTGGATGAGCGTATTGAATTAGATGATACGCAGGTGTTGACTGTTATTCAAAAAATGGTTAAGCAGCGTAAAGATTCAATTTCACAGTTTCAAGAGGCAAATCGTAGTGATTTAGTTGAGGTTGAAGAAGCGGAACTTGTTATTATTAACAACTATATGCCTAAACAACTTACAGAAGATGAGATTGCTGTAGTTGTGGATAAAGTGATTACTGATTCTGGTGCATCTTCTATGCAAGATATGGGCAAGTTAATGGGGTTACTTAAAGGTCAATTGGCGGGTAAAGCCGATATGGGCGTGGTGTCAAAACTGATAAAATCTAAACTCTCTTAAAAATTCTAAGGTATTAACCAATTACAGTCTAAGTGTAGATAGGGTGGCACTAATCTAATATTAAGTTAGGGTAAAGTAATACCATTTTTTAAAAAATGGTATTAAGAGACCTTTGCATAAATATGAATAATCATCAAAAATCCACTTTTTACCAACTTGGTAATTTTTTTTAAACCCAACCTTAGTCTTGCTAGGACAGAGTTTAAACAAAATACTAATTTGACAAAAATTGAATTCTGCTAATCATCCCTATTTATGCAAAGGCCTCATTAAGTATTAATAATAAAAATTACACTCAAAAATGATTGACAAAAATCACTTTTTTAATAAAAAAAACGACTTATTGATTGAGGCACTTAGCATTTGCTTGAATTAATCTCATTATTGTTACTTGGTATATTTTCTGGTTTTATGGCAGGTTTATTGGGTGTTGGTGGCGGTCTAATCATCGTGCCAGCATTGTTGTATTTATTGGCAGGAGATGTTGAGCAATCCATTTTAATGCAAACAGTTATAGGTACGGCGTTAGCGACGATTGTTTTTACTTCACTTTCCAGCGTTTGGGCACACCATCGCCATGGTGCAATTTATTGGCACTACTTTATTAAACTTACGCCAAGTATTTTATTGGGTGCTTTTAGTGGGGCAATGATTGCTAAATATTTGAGCTTTGGTTTCTTACAGATTTTCTTCGCAATTTTTGAAATAATCGTAGCATTAATTATGTGGTTTGGTATTAGTGCTTCTAGGCATGCAGATAATTTAAGTCGATGGACTTGGGTGGCAACAGGTTATGTTATTGGTTTGATTTCAGCCATTGTTGGTATTGGTGGTGGCACAATGACCACGCCATTTTTAACTTATAACAAAGTGGCTATTAAAAATGCCATTGCCACTTCAGCGGCTACTGGACTGCCGATTGCAATAGCAGGTAGTATTGGTTTTATCGTGGCTGGTTGGCACACTAATACTGAGAACAGTTTGGGTTTTGTGCATATTGAGGCGTTACTGAGCATTGTGCTGATGAGTGTAATTTTTGCACCATTTGGTGCTAAAGTTGCACATAGTGTGGACAACAGTCAACTTAAAAAATTCTTTGCTGTGTTTTTGGTTTTATTGGGCGTGGCTGTTTTAAGTTTTTAGGCACTACAATTTAAGGGTAATTTTATTAAAAATATCGTCAAAACCGCCATTGGACATCACTACAAAATGACCGTGTGATATTTTTGCTAATTGCTCAACAATGTCATCAACTGAGTTAAATAGCATTGATTTGTCAAATAAAGTGCCAATGTCCCATATTTGAATATCAGGTTTGAGGATAAAAACTTGGTCGGCTTCTTTTAATGCCTCAACTAGACTTTGTTGATGCACGCCAGATTTCATTGTATTAGACCTTAGCTCCAAAATAGCAACAATCTTATCATTGCCTATTTTTTTGCGTAAACCTTCAAGCGTGGTTTGTATGGCACTAGGGTGGTGGGCAAAATCATCATACAAAGTAATTGATTCAGTTCGATGTTTAACTTCTAAACGGCGTTTAACCCCTTGAAAACTATTTAACGCCTCGCAGGCTATAGAAAATGGCACACCCACATGATGTGCTGCATAAATAGCACATAATCCATTTTGCATATTGTGTTGACCTAATAAATGCCAATCAACCGTTTCACCTTCAATCTTAAACGAGGTGCCTTTTTCACTAATCAATAGCGTTGCATTGGGTAATGTTTGTTGTTCTGAATAAAGCCCCATTGCAATAACTTGGTCAATATTTTTATTATTTTTTGGGTGGATAACCAGCCCTTCTTTTGGCACAGTGCGAAGTAGGTGGTGGCATTGTTTTTGAATATCTTTAAGTGAATCAAAAATATCAGCATGGTCAAACTCAAGATTATTGAGCACCAAAGTTTTAGCATGATAATGCACAAATTTTGAACGCTTATCAAAAAAAGCGGTGTCGTATTCATCTGCTTCAATCACGAAAAAATTAGAGTCAGTTAATCGTGAAGAAATGCCAAAATTTTCAACCACACCGCCAATTAAAAAACTTGGATTGTAACCCGCATATTTTAAAATCCACGCCAACATGCTAGCCGTGGTAGTTTTTCCATGAGTGCCAGCAACGCCGAGCACCCATTTATTATGCAATACATTATCACTCAACCACTGTGCACCTGAAGTGTAAGTGTATTGTCGGCTGAGAATTTCCTCCACACATTCATTGCCTCGTGATAAGGCATTACCGATAATATAAATATCTGCTAGTGGCAAATCATCTACGCTATAGCCTTGTGTGTAATTAATATTTTGCTCATCAAGCTGAATGCTCATCGGTGGATATACACCTTGATCCATGCCAGTAACCTGATGCCCCATTTGTTTGGCAATCAATGCCAAAGAACCCATAAAAGTGCCAGCAATACCAAGAATATGAATGTGCATTTAGAGTTGTCCTTTAGATAAAATCAATTCGTGTATTATAGGCAAATCTTATTTTGATTTACTATAAGTATGAAAAAGTATTTAGTCGGTGGTGCTGTTCGTGATCAATTATTAGGTATTGCTAATGAGCATACTGAAAATGACTGGCTTATTGTCGGATCCTCCCCTGAGGAAATGTTAGACTTAGGTTATAGGCAAGTGGGCAAAGAATTTCCTGTATTTTTACACCCCGGAACACAAGAAGAATATGCACTTGCCAGAGTTGAGCGTAAAGTCGGTAAAGGTTATAAGGGCTTTGAATTTGACACCTCTAAAACTGTTACCCTTGAGCAAGATTTATCTCGCCGTGACTTAACCATTAACGCCATTGCGCAAAAAGAGGGTGAATTATTTGATCCATTTAATGGACAAGTTGATTTGAATAGTGGGTTGCTTAAACATGTGTCTGCTGCATTTGTTGAAGACCCTGTGCGTATTTTGCGTGTGGCACGCTTTGCTGCACAATTTAAAGCATTTGGTTTTAAGGTGGCACATAAAACTCATCAATTAATGAAAGATATGGTTGTTTCGGGCGAGGTAGATGCACTAACGCCTGAACGGGTTTTTAAAGAATTAGACAAATCTCTGGCTTGCAATACGCCATCTGCTTTTTTTAAGGTATTGTCTGCCTGTGGTGCGTATGAGAAAGTATTTATACCGCTTAAATCTTGCCATACACAAAACCATCAAAATGCTTTTGAGTTTTTAGATGATTTGCCTACGAACGAGCCAGCTATTAAATTTAGCATATGGTTAAAAGATGAAAATCCAGCGGCAATTGATGCCTTGTGTCAACATATTAAATGTCCAAAAAAATATGAGCAACTGGCCAAACTGGTGAATGCAACTTACCAGTTTGTCGCTAAGTTTGAATCTCAATCCAGTAATGAAGTGTTTAACTTTTTTATTAAAACAGATGCACTTAGGCAGCAAGATCGATTTGCAGCGTTGTTAGCAACTTTTGAATTGTTGGGTATTGATGTGAGTCGTTTAATTAAACTGAGAGATTTATTGAATGTTATTGATGTTGAAACATTAGATAAGTCAGATATTGGAGCAGCAATTAAGGCAGAAAAACGACGCATTATTGATTTATTTCTTGACACGGCATAAAGCGTCAAAATCGCAATAGTTACAAGCATTTGGATTAGGCAGAACAGAGGCGATACCACTTTGAAAATTCTCACTGGCGGTGTTTAACAGTATTTTCCAGATGTCAATTTGTTCATCCCATTTGGCACATAAACGTGTGGGGCGTTGCCTAGGGAGAGATTCTTCATCTTTTGACAAACCTTTAATGCTCACTTGATCGGCATTTAATTGGATAAAAGCAATACCCTGCGTGTCTTTACTGATTGCATAGATGGGTAATTGTGGCTCTTTAATGGCTTGACCGCACCAATGACTGACGATGGATTTCCCTGTTTTGTAATCAAAAATAATTTTATCACCATTGCTCATTTCATCTAGCCTATCCAGTCGAGTGGTGAATTCTAATCCAGCAATATTGGTCTTAATTTTTTCCTCAGTAGATAAGACAGTGAACGCCCCCCTTAGTTTATCAATTTCGATAAATTGACGGATTAACCTTAAAATTCTTATTTTTTCGATTTTTTTAAAACCAGATTCTTCGTAATATTTAAGAGCAGAAATTATTTTTTGCTGAATCAGTGCATCCAAAGCGTCGTTACTCAACGATAGGAGTTCCTCTTGTGTGGTAATTTCTTGATAGAAATATTGTAAGACGAGATGAATAATATTCCCTTGTTCCATTCTATTTAAGCCGATGTGTGGACTGTTAAAGGCTTGAGTATTAAGCCGATGTGTAAAACCTTTGAACTCGCAAGCCATTTGGTCTTTTAAAATATTGACACCATTATTTACTTGGGTGTCCAATAAGGGATTAGCCTGAGCGTCTGATAATAATTCCAATGCCACATTTTGATATTCGTATTTAAATGCTTGGGTTTCGTTATTAAATTTAAGCAAAGGTGATGGTTGTTGTTCGCTTTCAAAATGGGTTTTAGCATAAGAAAAAATTACTGTATCTGATAGACCGATTAAATTGTTGAATGTATCTTGTGCATCTTTGACAATTAATGCAAAACTACTGTGTGGAATTTGGTGTTTTTGAGCGATATCGCTGGGGATAAATCGTGGTGAATTGAGTGCAACGGGTAAGAATCCATCGGTCATTCCTAATACCCAAGCATTATCAAAAACCAACCCTTCTGCTTCCAAACTACCAAGTATCTGAATGGGTGTTTTTGCTGATTGTGCTTGGAAAATTACTTGTGAAAGCCATTTTTTTAAATCAAGAAGGGCATCTGCCATATTAATTTTTTCACCAAATTGTGCCAGTTGGTTAAGTTCAGAGCGAGCAGTTTGGTATTTGTTAAATAATTGATATTCAGTGCTAGACAAAGTTCTGTCGGTAGCAAAGCCCCAAATTTGTAAGTAGTTATCAAACAATAATAGCCATTGGTCGTGAGTTTGTCTTTTTTTTGATGCTTGCGTAATGATTGTCTCAAGTATCGTTTTTATCTGCGGTGCAATGTCCAAGTGTTTTTCTAAGTGAGAAAATTTGAAACAGGTCTTTGAAAAAAACAAAACACGGTTCACGAGTAAAGCACGAGCGGATTGCTCCTCTTGTGCGTAAGTAATATAAGGCGAAGTAATAATAGCGTTAAATACTTCAGTATCAATACGGTTGTCTTGTAATTGCTCGCAAAGTTTTAAGATAGCAAGAAGATGGCGAATTAAGGGGTAATCATTTAGTGGCAAGCCCAAAGAAATGTTATAAGATTTTTGCCCTGTTTCAACCAGCGTGTCAGTAAATACTTGGTCAAAAATAGACTTAATTTGATGGTGTTGGCGATTTAAAGTTGGGCAGACAATGGCAATGTGCTTGTCTGGATATTGTGTATTTAAATCCTTTGCCCATTTAGCGGCAGACCCTATTTCATCGTAACTTGTTTGAAAGATTTGATTGTTACTATGCGGTTTTTTTTGTTCTTCTTCAAGTGTTTGATAGCCAATTTTATCTAATAATAGCACTTGCACAGGCGTGAGTGTTTTGAAGCCATAAATATAGGGTTTGGTAAGTTTGGCACTTTGTTTAACAAGTAATGCAGGTAAATCATTAGCGTCTAATAGATTGTTACTAAGTTTGCTTTGCTGATAATTTTGCATCCAAGTAACAAATAATTCATAATTTTGGATGCCCGTTTGTGATAATTGGGCGTATTCAATTAGGTGTGCTTGACAATAATCATTGTTTTTAATAACTTCGTCCAATAAGCGACTGTCAATTTTAGTTTGTCCCGATTTCAACATTGAGCGTTCAATTAAGGCACGAGATTCATTGTTTGAAATCAAGCGTTTTTCTGAATTAGGTTGTAATATACGCCAAGTTTCTTGTAAGTATTGATGCCAAGATAATGACTTTGGCAAAGCAGAGTTACCTTTTTGTATGCCCCAAGTTTTTTTGAATGCTAATACTTGACGGTTATTCGCCAAGATAATTGTATCATCTTGGTCAATGTTGCTTGTATTGGCGTTAATCCACATAAGCAAAAAAAGTATCTAGTCTAGCACCTAAATTGTCTATACCTTGTTTTTTTAAACTGGAAAATAATTGTGCATTTACATAAGGATAAGGCTCAATTGCGCGTTTAACCTTAAGCAGGGCATTACTGGCGGCACCTTTTTTAATTTTATCAGATTTGGTTAGAATGATTTGCGTGGGCAAGTTAACATTTACACACCAATCTAACATCATTTGGTCAAATGATGTTAGTGGACGACGAACATCCATTACTAATACAGCACCTACCAAACATTGGCGTTTTGCAAAGTATTCGCCCATATCAATTTGCCATTGCTTTTTAATATGTTCAGGTACTTTGGCATAACCATAACCTGGTAAATCAACCAAACGGCGATCTGCATCTAATTCAAAAAAAACCAAATGCTGAGTTCGCCCTGGTGTGCGTGAAACTTTTGCCAACTTTTTTTGTAAAGTAATGGTGTTAATAGCACTGGATTTTCCTGCATTCGAACGACCCGCAAAAATCACTTCATAACCTTGGTCTGGTGGCGTGCCTTTGAGTGACGGGCAAGAAAGTAGGAATTTTGCTTGATGATAATTATTGTTCATTTAGTTTGAGTAAGTGTATAATTCGCAATTGGTAATTTTAGGTTACCATTATATATTTTTAAAATTAAGGAGATAGTATGTTTTTAACAACAACGAAAAAAGTTTTAGTGGCAGTAGTAACTGTAATGTCAATGAGTTCTATGGTTCAAGCAGATGGTAAGGCAGCTTATTCTGCTGCTGGTTGCGCTGGTTGTCATGGTGCTACAGGAAAGTCAGCGATTCCAATTTACCCCAACCTTGCTGGTCAACAGGCTGCTTATACCGTTAAGCAATTAAAAGACTTTCAATCTGGTGCTCGTAAAGACGCAACAATGGGTGCAATGGCAGCATTGGCTAAAGGTAAAGAGCAAATAATTGCCGACTGGTTAGCCAAGCAGTAATTCAGCATTAAATTCTGCATTATGATAAGCCGATATTAAGTATAATATCGGCTTATTTTTTTGCAAAAAAGGAAAAAACATTATGAATAAATTGGCACTGATTTCTTTGGTAGCGTTCGCTTTGCTTTCAACTTCTACTTTTGCTACAGGTGATGCAGCTAAGGGTAAGATAAAATCGGTAACCTGTATTGCTTGTCACGGTGCTGATGGTAATTCAGTTGCACCTATTTTTCCAAAATTAGCAGGGCAGAGTGAAAGTTATTTGTTAAAACAACTTAAAGACTTTAAAACCCATTCTCGTGTTGATGCCTTGATGGAAGGTATAGTTACACCATTAAGTGAAGCAGATATGGCTAATTTAGCAGCCTATTTTGCCATACAAAAATCTTCCAAAGGTGTGCCTGCATCAGGTGCTTTATTTGCATTAGGTCAAACAATTTATCGTGGCGGCAAGAGGGAGACAGGTGTTACAGCTTGTATTGCTTGTCATGGTCCAAAAGGTGAAGGTGTGCCGTTAGCAGGTTTTCCAGCATTGGCATCACAACATGCGGCATACATATCTAAGCAACTTAAGTTATTTCGTCAGCATTCAATTAATATACAAACAGGGGAGAGCAAATCAAGTAGAGTAAATGACTATGAAGGTATGATGGTTAACTTTACTAAAAATTTGACCAACAAAGAGATTGATGCTGTTGCAGCTTATATTTCTAGCTTAAAATAAATTATTCTTAGGCATTTTAAAAGGCGGTTTTACTGCCTTTTTTGTTACTTGCTATTCAGGTATAATGAACCCTTTATTAAGAAAAAAATTGGATTTATAATAAAATGAAAACTTCATTACGAACACTAGACGGACTAAAAAGATCATTAACTGTTGAATTACCAGTTGATGCCTTTAAGCAAAAGACAGATCAAGCCTTGAAAAAGATGGCATCACAAGTAAATATTGATGGTTTCAGAAAAGGCAAAGTGCCTATCTCTATTATGCGCAAACAATTTGGTGCTCGTGCTAGTTCGGATGCGGTTAATGAGATTGTTAATGACACTTTGTTTGACGCATTGTCAGAGGTGAAAATAACACCTGCTTCACGACCAGATATTACCAAGATTGATACAGAAGATGAAAAAGCTTTTACTTATACAGTTACATTTGAGGTTTATCCAGAGATTAAAGTTACTGATTTTTCTAAATTAAAAGTTGAGCAGGCGGAAGTTAAAATTACTCAATCTGATGAGGACAAAACTTTAACAAGGCTAACTGAGCAAGCGATTGAATACAAGGCAGTTAAGCGTAAGTCTAAAAAAGACGACCAAGTAATAATTGACTTTAAAGGTATGCTTGACGGTAAAGTTTTTGAGGGCGGTGTTGCCAGTGATTTTAAAATGGTATTGGGTAAAGGTTCAATGATTAAAGGTTTTGAAGAAGGACTTAAAGGTTTTGCCTCTGGCGACTCTACTACGCTAGATTTAACTTTTCCGAAAGAATATCATGCACCACAATTAGCAGGAAAAGCGGTGGTTTTTGAAGTTGAAATAAAAGAAGTTGCCGAACCTGTCACGCCAGAATTAGATGACAAATTTGCAGCAAAATTTGGTGAAAAAGATATGGATGCTTTAAAGGCAAGTATGAGGAAACAAATGGGTGTTGAAGTGGCTAATCGTTTGGACAATCAAAACAAAGATGCCTTATTTGGCGTGCTGTTAGAGGCAAATAGTTTTGATGTGCCACAAGCCAGTATTGATCAAGAAGCAAAAAGTTTATTACAAGAAATGCAACAGCGTTTACAACAGCAAGGTATGCCATCTCAAGATAATATGCCAGCATCTACTTTTAATCCTGAAGCAGAACGACGCGTTAAATTGGGTTTATTGATTAATCAAATTGCGACTGACAATAAAATTGAGGCCACTAAAGCACAGTTAGATACTAAATTAGCAGAAATGGCAGAATCTTATGGTGAAAATTCTCAGAAAATGTTGGATTACTATAATGCAGATCCTTCTAGAATGACTTCCGTTGAGTTGATGGTTGTGGAAAAAATGGTGCAAGATTTAATTTTAAAAGATGCTGAAGTAATGATTAAAAAAGTAACTTTTGAAGAGACGACTCAGGCACAACCGTAATGACAATTCAAAACTTAAATCAAATCCCAATGGTGGTAGAGCAATCTGCCCGTGGTGAGCGTGCCTATGATATTTATTCACGTCTTTTAAAAGAGCGTGTTATTTTTATGGTTGGTCCAGTTGAGGACTATATGGCAAATGTCATTGTTGCGCAAATGCTATTTTTAGAATCTGAAAATCCTGATAAAGACATTCATTTATACATTAATTCACCGGGAGGTTCGGTCTCTGCAGGTTTGGCTATTTATGATACCATGCAGTTTATTAAGCCCGATGTTTCAACGCTTTGTATTGGTCAAGCAGCAAGTATGGGTGCTTTGTTGTTGACCGCTGGCACTAAAGGTAAACGCTGTGCTTTGCCTAATGCAAGGATGATGATTCACCAGCCATTGGGTGGTTTTTCTGGTCAAGCCAGTGATATAGATATTCATGCACAAGAAATTCTTAAAGTTAGAGAAAAACTTAATAACATCTTAAAAACTCATACTGGTCAATCTATCAAAGCGATTCAAAAGGACACCGATAGAGACAACTTTATGTCAGCGGCTGAATCAGCCAAATATGGTTTAATTGACAAAGTTTTGACCCAGCGTTAATCAAAAAAAATAGGGGACTCAATTATGGCAGAGAATATTGAAGAATTGAACTGTTCGTTTTGTGGAAAGGCTAAGTCTGAGGTTGACCGTTTGGTTTCCGGCCCAGAGGTTTATATTTGTAACGAGTGTATTGAATCTTGTCACGATTTGCTTGAAGAGCAGGCTTTGCAAGAGGTTACTGATGATTATCAAGATTGGAACTATACACCTAAACAACTGCGTGATTTTTTAAATGAATATGTCATTGGTCAAGATCATGCAAAAAAAGTTTTATCAGTTGCCGTTTATAATCACTACAAGCGTTTGAAGAGTGGATATATTTCTAATGATGTTGAGCTAGATAAATCTAATATTTTGATGATTGGCCCCACAGGTTCGGGCAAAACATTATTGGCACAAACTTTAGCACGACTTTTAGATGTGCCATTTACTGTGGCAGATGCAACTACTTTAACCGAAGCAGGTTATGTGGGCGATGATGTTGAAAATGTGATTAAGAGCTTGTTGTCAAAATGTAATTTTGATGTGGCTCGTGCAGAGCGAGGTATTATTTTTATTGATGAAATTGATAAGATTTCCCGTCGCTCAGATTCGCCCTCTATTACCCGTGATGTCTCAGGTGAGGGTGTGCAACAAGCCATGTTAAAATTGATTGAAGGCACTGTAGCATCAGTGCCACCACAAGGCGGACGCAAGCATCCAAACCAAGAAACCATTGATGTTGATACTTCAAAGATTTTATTTATTTGTGGCGGTGCATTTGATGGCTTAGATAAAGTCATTGATAGGCGTGTTGAAAAAGCCACAGGTATTGGTTTTTCTGTGGATGTAAAAAATTCAAATGAAGAAAAAACACTGTCTGATTTATTTAGTTTGATTGAGCCAGAAGATTTAATCAAGTATGGCTTAATTCCAGAATTAGTTGGTCGTTTGCCAGTGCAGACGGCACTCAGTGAACTGGATGAAGAGGCACTGATGCAAATTCTAACCAAGCCTAAGAATTCGGTGGTTAAGCAATTCCAAGAAATATTTTCCATGGAAGATGTTAAATTAACCCTTAGAAAATCAGCCTTGTCGGCAATTGCTAAACTAGCCATTAAGCGTAAAACAGGTGCTAGAGGGTTGCGCTCTATTTTGGAAGATATGCTACTTGATACTATGTTTGAGTTGCCATCACTTAGCGGCGTGAATGAAGTTATTATTGATAAAACTGTGGTTGAAAAGAAAAAATTACCGCTAATGGTGTATAAGTCGACTAAAAAACCTAAAGCCATTGCTAAAATCAATCAACCTAAAAAAGCATCGTAAATAACCTACGCCGAGTAAACTTTGGAATTATTTGACAAGCAAAAAGAGGCAGTCGGTCAAGGCGAACGAACGCTATTGGTTTATGTGGAACTTCCTACCAATCGACATATCCACAATGGAAGAGATGAATTCTTAGAATTGGCAAAATCTTCTGGACTGAATGTCATTAAAGATTTAAAAGTTACTCGTAATAACGCCAAGGCTAAGTATTTTATTGGCTCAGGTAAGGTAGAAGAACTGACAGAATTAGTGAAAGAATTAGAACTTGATTTGGTCATTTTTTCTTCCGAGCTATCTCCATCGCAAGAGCGAAATTTAGAAAAAGACCTTGAATGTCAAGTAATGGATCGTACTGGCTTAATTTTGGATATTT
Source organism: Bathymodiolus brooksi thiotrophic gill symbiont (assembly GCF_903642095.1). GTDB lineage: Bacteria > Pseudomonadota > Gammaproteobacteria > PS1 > Pseudothioglobaceae > Thiodubiliella. Next base: position 25,812 of record NZ_CAHJWD020000517.1, read on the forward strand.
TCTCTCTTAGAGCAAGTTCATTTGAAGGTAAATTACAAGTAGAGTTAGCACAACTTAGGCATTTGTCCACACGATTGGTGCGTGGTTGGACGCATTTAGAACGGCAAAAAGGTGGCATTGGCCTTCGAGGTCCAGGTGAAACGCAACTCGAAACAGACAAACGATTAATTGCCGTACGCATTAAAAATATTAGTAAGCGCTTAGAGAAAGTACATAAGCAACGCGATTTAGGTAGAAAATCACGCCTTAAAAATGCATTGCCAATGATTGCTTTAGCCGGTTATACTAACGCTGGAAAATCCACGCTGTTTAATTATATAACCAAAGCAGAAGTGTTTGCTAACGATCAATTATTTGCCACTTTAGATTCCACTATTAGACGAGTGATATTACCTGCTTCTGGTGAAGCAGTCATTGCCGATACGGTTGGTTTTATTCAAAACTTGCCACACGATTTAGTGGCAGCCTTTAAGTCAACTTTGGAAGAAACTCGACAGGCGAATGTGCTATTACATATAGTTGATGCCGCTGATGAATATAAAATAGAGAAAATTGAGCAAGTACAAGTCATTATTTCTGACATTGAGGCTGACAAAGTCCCAAGTATTTTGGTAATGAATAAAATCGATTGTTTGGATAATCTTTCACCAAGATTGGACAGAGATGAAAATGGTAGAATTTTCCGTGTGTGGATTTCTGCACATACAGGCGATGGCATTGAGTTTCTTTATCAAGCACTAGCCGAACAGTTAAGCGGTATGATGACGCGTGCTAAAATACAGATTGATGTGAAAAGCGCCTATATTCGTAGTGAAATTCACAATATTGGTTATATCCATAATGAAAAAGTGGATGATTTTGGGCAGTGGGTACTTGAAATTAATGTAACTCATCACTATCTATTTAAATTACTAAGCTTAAAAGGTGTGACGCTATTATGGGAACAGAAGACGCAATAAGTACAATCAATTTGAATCAAGAGTTAGTGCCATTACTACCATTACGAGATGTAGTCGTTTTCCCACATACGGTGATGCCACTTTTTATTGGTAGAAAAAGTTCTGTAAATGCCATTACTCAAGCAATGAGCACCAATAAATATATTTTTTTAGTGGCACAAAAAGACGAGAAAACCGAAGAGCCAAAAAATCAAGATTTACATATAGTTGGCACTTTAGCAACCATTTTACAAATGTTGAAACTGCCTGATGGCACCATTAAAGTATTGGTTGAAGGTGTCAAGCGTGCTGAGATTAAAGAATTTGTTGAAGCTGATGGTTATACTGGAGTTAAAGTAAATGAACTTAGCCTTAAGGTTGGTGAAAATGTTGAAGTTGAGACAATGATGCGTTTGGCATTAGAAAACTTTGAATCCTACATTAAACTTAACAAAAAAGTCCCAGAAGAAGTGCTTAATATGCTCAAAGATATGAGTGATGTTGAGCGTTTTAGTGATATTATTATTGCTAATTTGACGCTAAAAACTGCTGAGAAACAAGAACTTTTGAGCAGTAGCGATACACAAACTCGATTGGATAAAATTTTATTAGCAATTCAAGGTGAGATTGATGTTTTAGATACTGAGAAAAAAATTCAATCTCGTGTGCGAAAACAAATGGAATCCAACCAGCGTGATTATTATTTGAATGAGCAAATGAAGTCCATTCAAAAAGAATTAGGGCAAGCAGAAGACGAAAATGAAATTGAAGATTTGCAGGTAAAAATCAATAAAGCCAAGATGCCAAAAGATGCTAAAAAGCAGGCGGAAGGAGAACTAAAAAAACTTTCACGAATGTCATCACACTCATCTGATGCGTCAATCATTCGCACTTATATTGAAAATCTTTGCGATGTGCCATGGAAAAAACAAACGAAAATCAATAAAAATCTAACTAAAGCACAAAAAATTTTAGATGACGACCATTATGGCTTGGATAAAGTTAAAGAGCGTATTTTAGAGCATCTTGCAGTGCAAACGCGTGTTACCCATAATAAGGCAAACATTCTATGTTTAGTGGGTCCTCCGGGCGTTGGAAAAACCTCTCTTGGTGAGTCAATTGCCAAAGCAGTCAACCGCAAATATGTGCGTATGGCACTTGGTGGCGTTAGGGATGAGGCAGAAATTCGTGGACACAGGCGCACTTATATTGGTGCAATGCCGGGTTCTATTGTTCAAAAAATGCAAAAAGTAAAAGTGAAAAACCCACTATTTTTGCTTGATGAAATTGATAAAATGGCATCAGATTATCGAGGCGACCCTTCCAGTGCAATGTTAGAGGTGTTAGACCCTGAGCAAAATCACACTTTTAATGATCATTACATAGAAGTGGATTATGATTTGTCTCAGGTGATGTTTGTGGCAACGGCTAATGTATTAGATTTGCCACAACCACTATTAGATAGGATGGAAATTATTGAACTATCTGGTTATACCGAAGATGAAAAAGTGCAAATTGCCAAGCGTCATTTGATTAAAAAATCGATGAAAAATAATGGCATTAGTGCTGATGAAATTGCCTTTAAAGATTCTGCCATTCTTGACATCGTTCGTTATTATACGCGTGAGGCAGGTGTGCGTAATTTGAGCAGAATTCTTAGCACTATTTGTCGAAAGATAGTTAAAGAAGTGGTATTGAAAAAACGCAAAACCAAGGCTGTTATTAGTGACAAAACACTGGAAAAATATCTTGGCGTGCACAAACACCGTTTTGGCTTAGCAGAAGAGAATAACCAAGTTGGCGAAGTAACAGGTTTGGCGTGGACATCGGTAGGTGGTGATTTACTCACCATTGAAGCCGCTATTTACAAAGGCAAAGGCAAACTTAATTACACAGGTCAACTCGGTGATGTAATGAAAGAATCCATTCAAGCAGCAATGAGTGTTACTCGCACTCGTGCCAAAGAACTTAAAATTGCCAATGACTTCCAAGAAAAGTTAGATATTCATATCCATGTTCCTGACGGTGCTACGCCAAAAGATGGGCCAAGTGCAGGTGCAGCGATGTGCACAGCCTTAGTATCAGTATTAACAGGTCGTAAAGTTAAAGCCGATGTGGCAATGACTGGAGAAATCACTCTTCGTGGAGAAATCACACCAATTGGTGGATTGAAGGAAAAAATGCTTGCCGCACTTCGTGGTGGCATTAAAACGGTTATTATTCCGCATGATAACGAACGAGAACTTTCTGAAGTGCCTGAAAAAATCAAAGGCAAACTTAAGATAATCAAGGTTAAGTGGATTGATGAAGTGTTGGATATTGCTTTAGAAAAATAGTATTTAATTCCCATTTATTCAATATAAAAAAATAGGTGCTTAAAGCACCTATTTTATTTTTTAAGCCACTTCTTTATATTAATAACCATCAGTTCTATCAAGAATTGCCAGTAGCTCGTTTTTAAAATAGGCTTATCTTAAGTTGAAGCGAATTCAATCCATAAGTGCAACATTTTCATTCAAAAAACAGTCTTTGCTAATGACTAGAATTAGCCTCCTAGTCACCAAATTGAATGCTTTTGGTGTGAC
>NZ_CAHJWD020000518.1 GCF_903642095.1 Bathymodiolus brooksi thiotrophic gill symbiont
TGACCTACCTTAAAACATAAAAAATAAAGTTTCCAAAGTTGAATTTATTAATAGAAATTATCTTTCAACGGGTGTTAATTTATCTAAAAAAATCAAAAAAAATACTTATTTTATAGTGTGATGGATAACGAAAGCATCTGCCAAATTAGAAACAAAAAAAACGCCTATCAAACTGATAAGCGTCGGCCAAGCGCATTTAAGTTTGCTTGGGGTAGGTGCTGAAAATTATACTACACTTTTATGAAATGACAAGTAAAAAACAAAAATTTGCCACCACATAGGTGGCTTAGAAAATTTAAGAATCCTGAAGGTTATGTTTGCTAGCAATCTGTACTAAGGTTTGTTCGTTTTGCAATGACTCAAGTGTGGGTTTGGTTTTGAATGTAGGTGTTCATTTGGTTTGTTTTTTACTCATTTTTTTACTTTAATTTTTTGTTTAGTTTGGTTTAATGGGTTTAAAATGAGAAAAATTAAATTGTTGTCTGAAATTGTTGGGGTTTCATAAGATTTAAAGAAGTCGCTAATTGGGCAGAAATTGAATTTTGCTAATTATCCATTTGTATAAAAGTCTTGTTATTTGGCAAGTGTGGCTATTGATTGACGATATAATTACCGTCTATTACATTAGTAATAGCAACTTGCAAGTGTTTTATTAAAAACAAAGGAGATTCAATACCAATGATAACTTTACCGTCGCAATTCAAAAGGGGTCGATGTCTTATTATACTTGGGGTGTTATTGTTATCTGCTTGTGGTGATAATGACGACAATAGTTCGAAAACTATTTATATCGAGGGTAATGTTATTCAAAATGAGACACTGAGCGTGAATATTAGCGGGCTTAAAGGTGTGTCGGGTAGTAATGTTACTTATCAATGGTATGCTGGTGATGATCTTATTCGTGGGCAAAGTGGTGGTACACTCCTTTTAACTCAAGCGTATGTCAATAAAAAAATTAAAGCAAGGGCTATTTTTGCAAATTCTTCGGGTGCATTAGAATATGTCTATAGTGAACCATCCAAGCTGATTACTAATGTGAATGACATAGCTATAATCAGCATTCTTGGTAATGCTATTCAAGGCGAGACACTCAACGCGAATATTAACGATCTTGATGGCGTGCCAAGTGGCGGCATTATTTATCAATGGTATATTGGTGATGATCTTATTAATGGGCAAAATGGTAATACACTCCTTCTAACTCAGGTGTATATGGGCAAACAAATTAAAGTGCGGACTACTTTTGTGGATTCTATGGGTGCATCAGAAGATGGATACAGTATGCTAACTGCTTTGGTTAGTGATGCAATGACTGGTTACTTTAAAGGCAGTGCAGTTAAAGGATTAAAATATACCACCGAAACCTTTACCGATGTAACTGATGAATTAGGCACTTATAAATACCAAGTAGGCGAGCATATTAAATTTTATTTGGGTGGTTTGTATTTAGGTCAATCATTAGCCATTGATACATTGTATCCAAGTGATATTGCTGCTAGCAATCAAGACATTATTAAAATTATTCAATTGTTACAAACTTTAGATGCTGATAGCGATCCAAGTAATGGCATTGATGTTGCTAGATTTTCAACTAATAGCGATAAAATATTATATTTACCTGATGGCGATTTATCCCAAGTTTTTATCGATATATTTGACGAAAGAAAAATACTGGTAAGCAAGGAAGACTCTGAGCAATTTTTAACGACTGAAATAGCAAACGACAGAGACACAAATGGCTATACAAAAATTATTATTGGAGAGAACGAATATAATTTTACTTTTCCCTCAACAGGAATACGAACATTTGAAATACCAACACTTGCTTGTGCCAAAGTTAACTGCTGCAAGGTCAAAACATTTGAGAGTAATGTTTCTGGGGTTAAAGTAATGAAAGACAATGCTATTGTAGATCAAAATAGAGTCATTCGTTTTAATATGAAGCAACAAGCTCAGAATGAAATATCCATTAAAATTCAATCTGTAGGTGCACAAGCTTGCTATTACAAAAATCCAATTGTCAAAGAGATTCAAACACCTGAGCAAACGCAAAAAACAATACAGGCTCAAGGGCAAAATGGTGATAATTACCCCACATTAAAAGTTCTGGAGTCAAACCAAAATTATTATCTACAGACCACTGTTCCCGCTTTACAAGGTGCTGATGTAAAAATTAAAACAACTAAATCGATTGGACTAGGTGATGGGGGGGGGCACATTAAACATACTGCTACAAAAGCAAAATACCTTGATAAAGATGGGATTGATGCACACGCCAATTCAACAAAAGTTTATGATTATTTAAAAAAGACTTTAAACATGAACAGTTATGATAATCAAGGAGGAGATTTGTTGACAGTTACCAACTATTTATTTCCTCGATCTAACTCCTCTTGTGAAGACTGTTCTGCTGGTACTCGGTTTAACGCCCTTTATAGTGGAGGCAAGCTTTATTACACGCCTGCTAAACCAAACCAAGGTTATAACCAAAGCCTATCTTCTGTTGTGAATGTTGCTGCACATGAATGGGGGCATGCGATTACTGGAAGCTTTTCTAACTTGAAATATTCGCGTGAACCGGGAGCGATCAACGAAGCATTTTCAGATTGGTTTGGCATTACTGTGGAGCAAGATTATTCAACTGGTGAAAAAAGTTGGACCTTGGGTCCTAAAAGTAAACCTTTTCGTTCAATGAGCAATCCATCTTCTTGGGGGGTGCGTTATGGCAGTGATGATAGTTATAAAATTTTGAATGAAAATGGCGATGCCTATCAACCTGATGTTGATGCTACAATACGCTATCCGGATACTTACAAAGGCAACAACTGGCGCACAACAGATGTAATTAATTGCCTCGAACCATCAAGTAAAAATGACCAATGTGGCATACACTCTAACAGTTCCGCTGCAAACAAAATGTTTTACCTGTTGTCAGTTGGTGGCACTCATAACGGCATTACTGTTACTGGTATAGGAGTCAGTAATGCAATAAAAATTACCTTAGACGCTAATAAAAATTATTGGGTCCGTGAAACCACATTTCATAGTGCCAAAGCAGGTATGATTGCCAGTGCTGGAGATGAGGTGATCAATGGTATCAATGTTTCAGAACAAGTCAAATTGGCGTGGGAAGCAATTAATGTGCTTGATTCAAACCGACCACAAGAATGATAATCGCTTGTTATTAACGCTAATTCTGCCGAATGGCAAAGATATTTTTAAAAATCTGTTATTACTAATATAGATAAAAAGTGGATTTTAATGATTGTTCATATTTGTGTAAAGGCCTTGTTAGTAGGTTAAAATTTAAACATTGTAATAACTTTAAAAATCTTTATGACTTATAACGATATTGACTTTAACTATAAAACCATCTTAATCACTGGTGGTGCTGGATTTATTGGCAGTAATTTGGCTTTTTATTTCCAAGAAAATTACCCCAATGCACAGGTAGTGGTGTTTGATTGTTTTAGAAGTGGAGCCACTTTTGCCAATGGTAATTTACAAAGTTTTGGACATTATAAGAATTTAATTGGCTTTACTGGTGATGTGATGTGCGGCAATATCAATAATAAGGCTGATTTGGCGTTGCTTGATGATTATGAATTTGATTTTATTTTTCATCAGGCTGCTATTTCTGATACACGGGTGTATGACCAAGAAATAGTGATGAAAACCAATGTAAATTCGTTTTATGATTTGTTAAACAAAGCTAAAAAAGACAATGCGGTAATGGTGTATGCAAGTTCAGCAGCAACTTACGGTAGTTTGCCTTCGCCACAAATAGTGGGTCAGGAAAGCCCTGAAAATCCTTATGGGTTTAGCAAATATATGATGGATCAGATTGCTTATCGGTTTGCAGATGATTTTCCTGAAATGACCATTGTTGGTTTAAAATTTTTCAATGTGTATGGCTCTCGTGAATACTATAAAGCCAAAACTTCATCGATGGTAATCCAGTTGGGGCATCAGATTCTAGCAGGAAAGGCACCAAAATTATTTGAAAATTCAGAACAAATATTGCGTGATTTTATCAATATTGAGGATGTTATTCAAGCCAATATTAAGGCCTGCAATCCTAAGCAGAATGGCACTTACAATGTTGGCACTGGTGCTCCTAGGAGTTTCCAAGATATTGCTGATATTTTGCAGCAAGAACTGGGGGCTGATTTAGGCACTGATTATATTCCTAATCCTTATGCGGGCTATCAAATGCACACACAAGCAGATATTTCTACCTCAAAAACTGGACTTGGATTTGAGCCAAAAATTAGTTTAGAAGAGGGCATTAGCACTTATATTCCTGAAATTATTCGCTTATACGGCACCGATATATCATGATTGATTTACAGAGAAAGGCACCTAAAATTTTGGTAATTGGCGATTTAATGATTGACCATTATTTATGGGGAACTTGCGACAGAATATCGCCAGAAGCACCCGTGCAAGTGATTAATGTGCAAAGAGAAAGTAGCGTTTTAGGTGGGGCTGGGAATGTCATTAACAACTTGTATGCACTCGGTGCACAAGTTAGTGTGATGAGTGTGGTCGGTGATTGTGAAATCTGTGACGAATTGAAAGCTTTGCTTGCTGATATTGAAGTTAATACAAACCACTTAATTACACAAAAAAATCGTATCACCAGTAAAAAAAGTAGAATTATTGCCTCGCAACAACAAGTGGTGAGATACGACCGAGAAAGCACAGATGAAATTAGCCATGAATCACAAAATCTGCTTTTAAAATCCTTTAAAAATCTAGTGGCAAGTTATGATGCCATCTTACTATCTGACTACGGAAAAGGTGTATTAACCTTCGAATTAACCCAATCATTAATCACCATTGCCAATGAAAATGGCAAAAAAGTTTTAATCGACCCCAAAGGTTTAGATTATTCAAAATACAAAGGAGCCTACCTGTTAACGCCCAACAAAAAAGAAGCCAGCGAGTCCCTAGCAACCCATATTAATAATGATGAAAGCCTTGCTTATGTTATAAAAAAACTGAAAATTGACTGTGATTTACAAGTGTCGCTTATTACACTGAGCGAGCAAGGAGTGGCAATTTATGATGATGAATTGCGCATTCATCCCACCAAGGCTAGAGAGGTGTTTGATGTAACGGGTGCAGGTGATACGGTATTGGCTTCACTGGGTTTTTCTTTGGCTTGTGGTTATGAAATTGACGATGCCGTTCAGTTTTCAAATCTTGCAGCGGGTGTTGTGGTGGGTAAAATCGGTAGTGCAACTGCCACGCTTAATGAAATTATTGAATATGAATCAAGTTTAAACAAATCAAGCAGTGATACACACATTAAAACACACGATGAAATTATCATTTTGAGTGCTGAATTAAAATCAAAAGGCAAAAAAATTATATTCACCAACGGCTGTTTTGATTTATTACACGCAGGTCATGTGCGTTATTTGGAAACCGCAAAAAGTTTTGGTGATGTATTGATATTAGGACTCAATTCAGATCAATCAGTTACTACTCTAAAGGGCACAGGTCGCCCTATTAACACACAATCCGATAGAGCCTACATATTGGCCGCACTTGAAGCTGTTGATTATGTAGTGATATTCGATGAAGAGACACCTTATAATTTAATTAAAGCCATTCAGCCACATATCTTGGTTAAAGGCGGAGATTATGAAGGAAAAGAGGTAGTAGGGCAGGATCTCGTAGAAGAACTAAAATTGGTGCAATTTGTCAATGGCAAAAGCACCACTAAAACCATTGAAAAAATCCAACAAGGAAATTAATTATGCAATCCGTTATTGAATCTGAATTTAACGCACATTTAAAAACAACGAAAGCAACAATGAGTGCTATTAGCGCCCAACTTGAAATGGCAGTTAATTTGTGCACAAACAGCCTTAACAATGGCGGCAAAATCTTAATATTTGGCAACGGTGGCAGTGCTGCTGACGCACAACACATCGCCGCCGAACTCGTAGGACGATACAAAATCGAACGCCAAGGACTGGCTGCCATTGCCCTCACAACCGACACCTCAGCACTCACTTCAATTGGCAACGATTATGGCTATGAATTTATTTTTTCTCGTCAAATAGAGGCCTTAGCAAATAAAAATGATGTCATTATCGGTATTAGCACTGGCGGTAGTAGTGTTAATGTCATTAATGGATTACAAGTTGCAAAAGATTTGGATTGTCAACTCATCGGCTTGAGCGGTAGAAGTGGCGGTGAGATGAATGCCTTGTGTGATGTTAATCTAGTTGTGCCCGACAAAGACACGCCCCGCATTCAAGAAATGCACATATTGATTGGACACACGCTGTGCCATTTGATTGAACAAAATTTATCCCAATAAAATACTATGCAAAAATTCTTATCTCATTTTTCCAAGCTGACTCGTCTTAATTTATTTATCGCCTTATTTCTACTTAGTTTTTTTTCTATTTATCGGTTGATATTTTTTTGGACATTCAGCAATAACACACAACACAATGATATTCTTTATGCCTTTTATTTGGGTCTTAAATTTGATTGGCGTTTAGCAATTTTGATGGTTTTGCCAATTTTATTGACAGGTTGGCTTTCCTTTCTTCATCCTTTGAAAAACGCAATAGCCAGTCTATTTTGGCGTCTTTATTTAACCCTTGCGTTTACTGTGGTTAGCAGTGTTTATTTTTTTGATTTTGGACATTATAGTTATTTAAAAATTCACCTTAATAAAACTATTTTTCGATTTTTAGACAACCCTGAAATCTCAACAACGATGGTATGGCAAAGCTATCCCATTATTTGGATTGGGTTATTTTTTCTCATTTTAATCTGGACTTTTTATAAAATTATTGGCAAAATTTTCATAAAAATTCAACAACAAGAGGAATATAAAAAACACTTATTGCCTAAAATAGCTATCAATTTTCTGGTGGTTATTTTGGTATTTGGCTCGTTATTGGCAAAGTTTTCTTATTATCCGTTGCGTTGGAGTGATGCGTATTTTAATGGCAATACTTGGGTGGCAGATGTGGCACAAAATCCTGTTTTGTATGCGTTTGACACTCTGCGTTATGGTGATACTAATTTTGACAAAGATCTTACTGAACGCCATTATCCGCGTATTAAGGAATTTCTCAAACTGGGCGATAATAAAACCCTGAATTACACCAGAGAACTTGTTGTTACGCCAAAAATAAAGGGTAATCCCAATGTGATTATGGTGTTCTTAGAATCTTTTGCAGGTTATAAGACAGGGGTTTTTGGCAATCCTCTAAATCCCAGTCCTCATTTTGATAAATTAACCAAACAAAGTTTATTTTTCGACAGGTCTTATGTGGCTCATACAGGTACTGCCCGTTCTGTTTTTGCCAATATTAGTGGTTTAATTGACACTCAAACATTCAAAACTGCTACTCGAAATCCTTTGATTGTCAATCAAAATACTTTGGTTAACGCCTTTACCGATTATCAAAAATTATACTTTTTAGGTGGTAGTGCCAATTGGGGCAATATTCGTGGTTTATTAAGTAAAAATATTCCAGATTTGTCAATTTATGAAGAGGGCAGTTACAGTTCGGAACGACAAGATGTTTGGGGGATATCGGATGCAGATTTATTTTTAGAGGCTTCTAAGGTTTTAAAACAAACGAAATCACCTTTTTTTGCCATCATTCAAACCTCTGGTAACCATCGACCCTATACTATTCCTGAAAAAAACTACGGTTTTAAATTATTAAATATTGCTGAAGAAGAGGTTAAGAAATATGGCTTTGAGTCACTTGAAGAGCTTAACTCATTTAGATTTATGGATCACAGCATCGGTTTATTTATTCAACAAGCAAAGAAAGAGGGTTATTACGACAACAGTGTTTTTGTATTTTTTGCCGATCATGGCATTAGTTACGACAATGGCGAACATAGTAGCAAAATAGCCAGTGAGTTAAATTTAGGCTCTTATCATATTCCTTTTATTATTCACGCACCAAAAATGATTCCAGCAGAGGTTAATTCTACCGTGATGAGCCATATTGATACTTTGGCAATTATTGCTGGATTAATGAATAAACCCTTTAAAAATAGTGCCTTAGGGCGAAATATGTTGGCAAAAAAATACCAAGACCAGCAATATGCACTGTTTATTGAACACGGTGTGAAACCGATATTGGGCTTAATCGGTCAGAATTTTTTACTTAGAGTTCGTGATGATGGCACTAATGCTAGATTGTTTGATTTAAGAAACTCTAGTCAAGCGCTTGATGTGGCTAAAAAATACCCTGAGAAATTGATTGAAATGAAGCAATTGGCTCAAGCACTTTATCACACTTCAAAATACTTAATTTATCATAATCCTAACACGCTAGAATAATGCTTTTTTTTAAAAAAGCACTCATATTCACGGCATTTTTTTTTGATAAAAAATATAAGTTTTGTTAACAAGTAAAGTTAGATTTTTTACCAACAAAGCTACCGAAAATTTTAGCTCTTATTTAATATGATTATTTTTTGAAAATGTTGGTAGTGGCACTTAGGGCAACTAGGCATAAGTTGTAATAGGGCGGGAGTGGCGTTATTATTTACATTTTTTTAACTGCCTTGGTGTCTTTTGGAGGGCATTGTGGTTACTCTTATCAATGCTAAAATTATCGAGAACCATTCCCTTGTCATCCAAAAAATAACCTTGTAATACATTGTTGTGCGTTTTGATGATTAATGATCCGCCTGAATTTTTAGCAATAGGTAGTGCAGGATGATCAAGGTCGGAAATATCGACTTTAGAGGAGCTACCAACGACGGCATAAAGCGTTCCATCATATGGGTATTTGTTGCTGTTTTTCTGATAGATACCATCATCATCCAACACCATCTCTTGCTTAAAAGTTGTGCTGTCACCATAATGGCAATGTAATAAATGTGAGCGTTCATAAGAGTGACTATGTCCGCTTAAAACCATATCTACACTATGTTTTTCTAAAATTGGCAATACATTCTCACGCATATAATGCATTTTTCCCCAACTGTCTTTTAGGTTATCTGAATCATGACTCCCTTTGGTGTATGGTGGGCTGTGAAATAATACCACAGTCCACTTGGATTGATTTTGAGACAAGTCTTTTTTCAACCAATCAATCATGGCATCAGTGTGAAAAAAAGCACTGATTTCAGAGTTTAGAAAGACAAAATGCACATCAGCATAATTAAAAGAAAAATATTCTTCAGTGGTTGAGGCTACACCGCCTAATTGTGCCTGAGTTGGAAAATCAAAAATATCAAAGAATGCCCAACGCCTTGCATCATGGTTGCCATAGGCGGGCCATAAATTGACACTAGAGAGTTCCTCTTTGTGAACATTAAAAATTGCCTCTTGATATTGTTGATTTTTACCAGAAGTGTAGGCGTTATCACCCGTGGTTAAAATTAAGTCAAAATTTTGACGACGATGATTGTTTTCCAGCCAACGGTAGGCAGATTTTTTAACATTTAAGAGTAAATTACTGGCATTACCAGGGTCGCCTAACACCCAAAATAAAGATGCATCGTTAGAGTTTTTATTTGGTGCTGTTTTAAAGGTATAGATTTTTTCTGCAATTTGATAAAAATATTGGGTATTTTCTGATAAGTTATTTAGCGTTATAGTATGCTCAAAACTTGCCTTTTCCGATATTTTTGTTAGATTTAAACTGGCTCTGTTAGTGCCATATTTCAGGATTACTTTTTCTTTTTTCAGCCCCTGCCATTTAATAGTCACTTGGTTTTTTCCCAACATTTGTAAGTAAGGTGAGCGACTGTCTTCGTATTGACTGTCGTTATATTTTTCCACCATTCTAGCAACGAATAATAGCAAAATAATGACAATAAAATAGCGAAACCCTGTAGATTTAAAGAAGTTAATTTTCATATCAATTTATTAAATAAAGTAGTTGTCCTTGCAGAAATGCTGCAGAATAGAAGGTTTTGATGATTTAGTTTTTTAAAATCTATCTTATAATCCCAAAGTTTATTTTACAACTTTTAAAGTCTATTTTACAATTCTTTAAGTTTATTTAACCCACTCTCAATAGCCTAATTTATTACAACACAATTGCTTTAAGCACTTGTTTGGCTTTAATTTTTTTCATACAATTATGATGCCCCAAAGGGCAAGTGCGTTTCATACAGGGCTGGCATTCAAGATTTTTCTTTATAATTACGCTTTTTTTATTCATCCATTGTGATGTTTCACTGTCCTTAGTAGGGCCAAATATAGCCACGGTAGGGATTTGAAAAGCGGCCGCTACATGCATAGGTCCACTATCGCCTGTAATCAACAAATCTAGGTTTGAAATTTTATCAATCAATTCTGCGATGATTGTTTGCCCTGCTAGATTGGTATAATTTGTTATGTTGTTATTAGCCAAACCTTGCTCAATATCGCCAGCAATATCAACCTCGCCAGCCCCTCCGAAAATAATAATATCGTATTCGTCAGATAATTCAGTTGCCACTTTCACAAATTCCTGTGGATACCAGCGTTTTGCACTTCCATACGAAGCACCAGGGTTTATGCCTAGGATTTTTTTATTAGATTTAGCAGGTTTGGAGGGCTTAGAATCTGTATGGATAATTAACTTCAAAGCAATATTATTTGTATTAAAAATAACATTGATAAAACTGTTGTATCGTTTGACTTGATGAGTTGG
>NZ_CAHJWD020000519.1 GCF_903642095.1 Bathymodiolus brooksi thiotrophic gill symbiont
TTTCTTCCATATTTTCCATATCTTTTCACTATTCAACTTGCCTTTCTTCCATATATTCCATATCTTTTCACTATTCAACTTATTTTTCTTCCATATTTTCCCTATCTTTTCACTATTCAACTTACTTTTCTTCTGTATTTTCCAAGTCTTTTCACTATTCAACTTACTTTTCTTCCATATTGTCCATATCTTATCACTATTCGACTTACTTTACTTCCATATTTTCCATATCATTTCAAATTTTAGCCTACTTTACTTTCATATTTTCCATATTATTTCACTATTCAACTTACTTTTCTTCTGTATTTTCCAAAACTTTTCACTATTCAACTTACATTTCTTCTGTATTTTCCATATCTTTTCACTATTCAACTTACTTTTCTTCCATAATTTCCATATCTTTTCACTATTCAACTTACCTTTCTTCTGTATTTTCCATATCTTATCACTATTCAACTTTGCTTTCTTCCATATTTTCCATATCTTTTCACAATTCAACTTGCCTCTCTTCCATATTGTTCATATCTTATCACTATTTAACTTGCCTTTCTTCCATATTTTCCATATCATTTCACTATTCAACTTATTTTTCTTCCATATTTTCCATATCATTTCACTATTCAACCTACTTTTCTTCCATATTTTCCATATCTTTTCACTATTTAGCTTTCATTTCTTCCATAATTTCCATATCTTTTCACTATTCAACTTACCTTTCTTCCGGATATTTCGTATCTTTTCACTTTTCAACTTATTTTTCTTCCATATTTTCCATATCATTTCACTATTCAACTTGCCTATCTTCTAAATTGTCCATATCTTATCACTATTCGACTTGCCTTTCTTCCATATTTTCCATATCTTTTCACTATTCAACTTACTTTTCTTCCATATTTTCCAATTCATTTCACTGTTCAACTTACCTTTCTTCCGTATTTTCGCTATCTTTTCACTATTCAACTTACTTTTCTTCCATATTTTCCAATTCATTTCACTATTCAACTTATCTTTCTTCCATA
>NZ_CAHJWD020000520.1 GCF_903642095.1 Bathymodiolus brooksi thiotrophic gill symbiont
ATCACGGTTTGGGGTAACTTAACTCATGGAGGCTCAGGTGAACCCACTGACAGTGGCTATACCAAGATTTATCCCACTTATCACGCTTTTGCCGCCCTTAAGTCCGATGGCTCAATCACAGCTTGGGGTAACTCAAAATATGGAGGATCAGGCGCACCCACCAACAGTGGATATATCGAGATTTATTCCACTTATTACGCCTTTGCCGCCCTTAAGTCCGATGGTTCAATCACGACTTGGGGTGACCCAAGTTCTGGTGCACCTACTAATTGAGACCTTTGCATAAATATGGATGATTAGCAGAATTCAATTTTTACCAACTCAAATATTTTTTTAGTTGGTGAATTATATTTTTAATTCCAACAAAAACCCAAGTCTTTACTTGTTTACAGTATTTCTTTTGATAAAAAATACAGGCTTTATCAATAAGTAAAGTTAGACTTTTAACAATGGTGCTATTCATATTTATGCAAAGACCTCATTTGTTGTATATTAGCAACAATTAAGGTTTTTTTATGAGATAATCAGCAAATGATTTTTAAGCAAGATTTTCCTAACAGAAGAGTGGCTAATAAATGGATTTGGGCGATTGTTTTCTTAATTTCGCTCAGTGGTTTATCGTATATAGGGCTCAATCCGCATCTGATTAAAGATTGGTGGTGGGTGCTGGTGTCTTATAATATTGTTGCCATTATTGTGGCAAGTTATTATGTGTTTGGTGCTGTTGTTAAGTTGAAACAAGATAATAAAGACGGGGTTATTGGTGCGCGTTTTACTTGGTCATTTATTAAGATTATTCCGCTGTTGACGATTGCCCCGGTTTTTTCCTTCTATATGTTTTCTTTTCAAACAGTGCAAGACAATGTTGAGCGTTCTGAAGATACTTATAATAACTTTAATAAGGTTTTCCTTGACCAGGTTAATACCTTGTATCAAGGTTTACAAGTTGTGAGAGATGACCGTTATATTGATTTTACTAAGATATTGTTACAGCAGATTGAGAGTTATTCTAGTTTTCAACAAGACCCAGATGATTATAAGAATAAAATTCAAGTCTTTATCCAAGGTTTGATTGAGCAGAAATATGCGTGTTTATTGATACTAAAAGATGAAAAAGGGGAAGTGATTGCAGAATTTAGCCAAAGTAACACTTGTGTGGTGGAGGACAATCAATCATTTTCGGGTAAGCAAGATTTTATTGCCTTTAAAAACGAAGAATCAAAGTTGTTTCAAGTGCAAATGTCAAGCCATTATTTAAGTAAAAAACTTGATAAGAAAGTGCTAAATATAACCGCAGTATATGCTACAGACCCACATTTATTGCGTTTTTTAAGCAAGGTAAAAGATTTTTACAATTTTGCCAGCACCCTTACTTTTGATGTTAATACTTCGCTCACACAAAAACGCTTTTTATTAGATTTTTCATCCACTATTTTATTAACGATTCTTAGTGTGTTGTTGATTGTATTTAGAATGATTGACCAGTTAATGCGTCCAATGCACAATCTCTCACTTGCCACCAAAAAAATTGCCAAAGGAAATTATGGTTTTGTGCCACATGGTAAAAAAGAAAATAAAGACATTTATCGTTTAATTGAGCAATTTAATGAAATGTCTGTACAAGTCCAGCAATCACGACAAGGATTGAGTACGCATAATTTGTATTTAGAAACGATTTTAAAATACTCTTTTGGCGTGATTGGACTAAATCGAAACAAGGATATTCAATTTATCAACCCTGTTATTGGTAAAATATTGGGGGTTAAAAACGAGCAGCAATTTGTGGGTAGCTTGTGCGATAGAATTACTGAAGAAAATACTTATCTTGAGCCTCTATTTTTTATCATTCAAGACCGTTTTGATCAAGGTGAAAATGAGTGGAGTGCAGAGATTGAATTAACATTGCCAGATAGGTCGGTTATTTTATCTTGTCAAGGGGCTGTGTTAGATGTTAGTGATAAAACTTTGGGCTATGTGATTATTATTCAGGACATTTCCAAACTTCATCGTGCACAGAAAAAAGCTGCTTGGGGTGGGGTGGCAGTGCGTATGGCACACGAAATTAAAAACCCGTTAACGCCCATTTTATTGTCAGCTCAACGCCTAAGAAATAAATTTTTAGAAAAACTCAACGGTAAGGATTTAGAAATTGTTGATAAAACCACGGGTGTTATTATTGACCAAGTGAAATCTATAGATGCTATGGTTAGTGCTTTTGCTGATTATGCCAATACACCGCAAATTGAGCAAAAATTAATAGACTTGAATGCATTGATCAACCAAACAATTACATTATATGATGCACAGAAAAATGTTAGTATTGAGTTTGATTTATCAGGTGATGTGCCAGAATTATTGCTGGATTCTAACAGCATTTCTCGAGTGCTGATTAACCTTGTTAAAAATGCAGTTGAAGCAGACAAAGGGAGGCATGATTTGATTGTTACTATTGCCACTCAATATTTACCAGATGATCGTATAGTTCGTTTGAGTATTAAAGACAATGGCAATGGTTTTGATGAGTCAGTGCTTGAGTCTGTGTTTGAGCCTTATGTTACTACTAAGGAAAAAGGTAGCGGATTAGGAATGGCAATTGTGCAAAATATTATTGAGCAACATGATGGGCAAATTTTTGCTAGTAATGTTAGTCCACATGGGGCTATTATTACCATTGAATTTAAAATTGGTTCATCTTAACAACATAGGAGAGTGTAAATGATTATTGGTAATATTCTTATTATTGATGACGAAAATATTAATTCTGAAACAATAAAAGATACTTTGGAAGATGTGAATTACAAAGTTGTTTTGGCAAGCAATGCTATGCAAGCGAAAACCATCGTTAAAGAGCAAAATTTTGACTTGATTATGATGGATGTGTGGATGCCGGGGCAAGATGGGATGTCATTGCTAGAAGAATGGATGCAGGCAGATTTTTCCATGCCAGTGGTAATGATGTCGGGTCATGCGGAGCATAAAGATGTGGTTAAGGCGATTAAACTTGGTGCAGTTGATTTTTTGAAAAAACCGTTGCACGATATTTTGCCATTGGTGCGTAAATTTTTGTCTGAAAAAAACAACAATGATGAGCAGAAAATTAGCGGTATTAATTTTGACTTACCCCTTAAAGTTGTCAGAAATATTTTTGAGGCACAATATTTTAACTATCATCTGGATCAAAATAACCACAATATTGCCAAAGTAGCAGAATTAGCTGGATTAGAGCGAACCACGCTATATCGTAAATTAAAAGATTTGGGAATTGATAAAAAATGAAAATTCTAATTTTAGGTGCAGGGCAGGTCGGGGCATCACTTGCACGATATTTAAGCAGAGACAGCGAAAATGACATTACCATTGTTGACAAAGATGAGGTAAATTTATCAGATATCGCTCGTCATTTAGATATTAAAACCATTTGTGGACACGGTTCATATCCAAATATTTTAGAACAGGCAGAAATTAGAAGTATGGATATGCTGATTGCAGTTACCAAATCTGACGAAGGCAATATGTTGGCCTGTCAAATGGCACACACACTTTACAATGTTGGTAAAAAAATCGCCCGTATTCGCACAGCCGAATATTTGCATCATGATAAGTTATTTTCTAATCATGCCATTCCCATTGACTTTGTTATTACTCCAGAAGTTTTGGTAACGAATTTTATCAAACGCATGGTTGAACAACCGGGGGCTGAACAAATCTTTGAATTTGA
The DNA here is from genome assembly GCF_903642095.1 of Bathymodiolus brooksi thiotrophic gill symbiont. Classification (GTDB taxonomy): domain Bacteria; phylum Pseudomonadota; class Gammaproteobacteria; order PS1; family Pseudothioglobaceae; genus Thiodubiliella. Next base: position 3,719 of record NZ_CAHJWD020000520.1, read on the forward strand.
CAATGGATTGATACAATTAGTAGAAACCAAAGCCTACAAAGGCACGCCTATTGTGGGGCGACCTATTAAAGAATTGCACGATCATTTGCCCAAAACGCGTATGCGTATTGTTGCTATTTATCGTAATGGTGAAGCCATTCCAGCGTATGGAGATACTGTGATTAAAGACGGTGATAGAGTGTATTTTGTTACCAAAAAAGGCAGTGTTGCTAAAGTGCTGAAAGAATTTAGGCGTTTAGATAGACCTTATAAGAATATCATTATCGCTGGTGGTGGTTTGATTGGGCTAAATTTAGCCAAATTTTTAGAAAAAAACCACCGTGTTCGCATTATTGAACTTAGCAAACAACGCGTTAAAGAGGTTGCTGATGAGTTAGAAGATACCATTGTTCTGCATGGCAACGCTTCTGATCAGGATTTATTAACAGAAGAAGGGATTGAAAGCACCGATTTGTTCTTAGCGCTTACCGATTCTGATGAAATTAATGTTATTGTCTCAATTTTGGCAAAACGCCTCGGTGCACATAAAACGGTCGCTTTGGTTAAGCGTAATGTGTATAAAGATTTAGCCACTCAAAGTGATGGTGTAGATATGGTAATATCTCCCGACCAAATTACCACCAGCGGTATTTTGTCACACATTCGCAAAGGCGATACTATGATGGTGTATTCTTTGCGACAGGGGAAAGCAGAAGCCATTGAAGTTATTGTTCATGGCGATCAACAGCACTCTGATGTGATTGGCAAATCGATTGAAGAAATTAAATTACCCGAAGGTGCTGTATTTGCCTCCGTTGTCCGTGGCGATGAAGTTATAATGGCATCAAGAACATTGGTCATTCAAGAAAATGACCATGTGCTTTTGGTGTTAAGTGATGTTAATAAAATTCACCAAATAGAAGAATTGTTCGAAGGATATTTTGATTAACCATTAATTTTTTATGCAACTTAATATCGTATTCAAAACCATCGGCTTGTTACTAATGATTTTTAGTTTAACGCAACTGCCGCCTATATTGGTTGATTTAATTTATGCCGAGCAACAATATGTTGCTTTTTTAATAGCGTTATTACTCACATTAGGCAGTGGGCTGTTGTTATGGTTAAAATTTAGAAACACCAAAGAAACATTTAGAATTCGTGAAGGCATTTTGGTGGTAGTGAGTTTTTGGTTTGTGCTTTCACTTTTTGCCACCATTCCCTTTTTACTCTCAGATGCACTGCAAATGTCCTTTAGTGATGCATTTTTTGAATCAATGTCAGGGCTTACCACCACAGGTGCTACCGTGATTGTTGGACTGGACGACTTGCCTAAAGCCATCCTATATTATCGTCAACAACTCCAATGGCTCGGCGGTATGGGTATTATTGTTTTAGCATTAGCAATTTTGCCAATGCTGGGGGTAAGTGGAGTAGAACTTTATCATGCCGAATCTAGTGGCATCGCTAAAGACAGGCTAATGCCAAAACTCACACAAACCGCTAAAGTCTTGTGGTTGATTTATATCGGTTTTACCATTGCTTGTGCCTTGGGGTATTACTTGGCAGGTATGAATGTTTTTGATGCCGTTGGACACAGTTTTTCCACCGTTGCAATCGGAGGGTTTTCTACTCACGATGCTTCTATTGGGTATTTTGATTCTGTTGCTATAGAGTTAGTTGCAGTTGTGTTTATGTTCTTAGCAGGCATCAATTTTTCACTGCATTTTTTTGTGTGGCGTTCCAATCATATTAATCATTATTATCACGATTCAGAATTTAGGGCTTATGTGATGTTTTTAAGTTTTTTAATTGTGTTAATATCGTTTTACTTAATCAGCACAGGGCAATACCAAAGCCCCTTTGAAGCCCTAAGATATGGTGTTTTTCAAAGCATTTCCATGGCAACCACTACTGGCTTTGCCTCTGCCAATTTTTCAGCATGGGCATTTATGTTGCCAGTGCTGTTAATTTTCTCTAGTTTTGTGGGTGCTTGTGCTGGCTCAACAGGTGGCGGTATCAAAGTTGTTAGAATATTGCTAATGTTCAAACTTGCCGCCAAAGAAATCAAAAAATTCATCCATCCCAACGCTCAAATTAACATCAAACTTAACAAACATAGTGTTGCTGAAAAAACGCTAGTATCAGTTTGGGGCTTCTTTTCTCTTTACATTATCGCCTTTGTTTTTATTATGGTCGCACTTATGCTTTCAGGACTTGATCAAGTTAGTAGTTTTTCAGCCACTGCTGCCAGTATTAATAATCTAGGACCAGGGTTAGGCAAAGTAGCTGCTAACTACAGTGATATCAATGATAGCGCCAAATGGATTTTAAGTTTTTCTATGCTCCTTGGGCGTTTAGAAATTTTAACTTTGATGGCGCTTTTACACAGGGCTTTTTGGCGTTTTTAATTTTTTAAGATGTTTTAAAGAAAGGCTTAATAACTGTATAATAATCTGTTTTTTCATTATTTCTATAAATTTGGATTAGAGTAGAGTGTTTTAATACTTGTATATCTTATCAATCATAAGCAAATTATTTAGGACTATTTTAGGATTATTTTATGGAAGTTAAACCACAAGTGGAAGTTAAAGAGCAAGTAATTAGAGCGGTTAAAACCGTTAAATTAGAATCGCTCGAACAACAAAACATTGTTATTGAGCAAACACAATCCAAACATATTAAAGTCAAACCGGGTAATGCCTATCAAGTGATTTTACAAAAGCATGATGCTTCGTTAGAAATAGATTTTAATGTCTTGGCAAAAAAACAAGGCAGTGATTTGGTGCTGTTGTTAGATGATCAAACCACAGTTGTATTTGATGACTATTTTACGGTTTGCTTGGATGGTGCTTTGGGTTGTGTGGTATCTTTGCCTTCTGAAGGCGGTTTGTATCATATTTCTGATGCACAATTTAAGGTGCTTGATGACGGCACTGAATTGGTTTATTTTTACGGCGATTCTGGGGCGTTGAAAGATATTCTCGCAAGTTCTCCTGATAATGACACTCTATCAGATTTTGTTGAACAACATAAAGAAGAAAGCTCCTCCCCTTATTTATATACAACATTAGGCTTGGGTGCGGTTGCCATTGCATTTGCAGTAAGTGGCGATTCTGACGATGATGATTCAACTAAATTTACTATTTCAGGCAATATTAGTGCTGGACAAGTGATTGAAGGGCATGATTTAACATTAAAAGTTTATGATAAAAATGGCGACGAAGTGGACGCTGATGAGGCGACTATTGAAGACAATGGCTCATTTTCTATCAATATTACAAAAGAATATACAGGGTATTTAATCGTTGAAGTTACCAGTGGTGGAAAAAAGGATTACATCGATGAAGGTACTGGTGAAGAAAAAAGTTTATCAACCTCATTCAGATCAATCATTAAAGCAGAAGGCACAAAAGATATTACAGTGATGGTAAATCCGCTAACTGAGATTGTTGTGCGTAAAACACTTGGTGATATAGAAGGGGCATCCGATGGCGAAGGAAAATTAAAGGATGTGAGCGATATAGAGACTGATTTTGCCACTGCCAATACTGCAGTCAACAAAGCGTTTCATATGGAAGATGTAGATATTAGTAGCACCCAACCTGCGGTAGTTAATGCGGGTAGTTATGACAGTTCTGCCAGTGCTAATGCCAAGGTATTGGGGTATATATTATCTGGTATTTCTGGTATGGAGACCTATGACCGTAATGGCAAATTAGAGGATGAGAAAACCACGGTTAAAGTTTTAGAGGAAATGGTTGAAGCAATTGATGATAGTGGCGTGCTAAAGGAAACTGTAAAAGCAGATTTTTTAGCAGGTTTAAATCAAGCGGATGATAAGACAAACCCAGATAAAGATGATATACCAAGCAGTTATGGTGAACAATTTAAGAGCATTATCACCTACGCTGGAATAAAAATTAGCGACCATAAGGATGACAATGATTTTGTTACAAATACAAAAAATCAGACTATCACTGCCGCCCTTAAGAGTGCATTAACAGGCAATGAAAAACTTTGGGGTAGTGTAGACAGTGGTGCAAGTTGGGAACATATCACTAATAAAATTAGCGGTAATAGCCTTGATATTTCATGGGATATGGATTTAAAAGAGGGTGATTATATTATTCAGTTTGCAATTACTGCGAGTGCGATAACAGAATCAACAAAGGTAGGGGATAATATTAAAGGCGGAATTGCTTTACAATTTTACACATTAGACACCACGGCACCAGCACAGGCGACGATTGAAAAAGTGATTACTACAGACAATGCTAACCTTGCTAGTGGCGAAACAACTAACGATAGCACGCCAAGTATTCGTGTTTCTTTAAAGAATGGTGATAATATTATTGCAGAAAAAGACGATAGAATTCAGATAAAGGTAAATGACGGAACGAGTTCGGGTTACACCCACTCTAAATATGCAATACTGAGTGAAAATGATATTGAGAGAGGCTGGAAAGAAGTGGAGTTAAATGCCTTGAGTCCAAGTGAGAATAATGACAATAAGACATACAAATTTCAAGTAAGTATAATTGACCAAGCGGGCAATGAAAGCCCTTCATCAGGTATGTATTCAATTATTTACGATGGCGAGGTTGAGGCTTTAACGCTAGCATTGAAAGATGACACAGGTGAAAGTATTACGGATAACATTACTAAAAACCAAAATATGACAATCGGCAACATTGAAAAAGGTGCCAAGATTGAATATATTTTAGATGGTGGCGATGAATGGAAAACACTTGCAAGTGATAAGATTACTTATACTGATGATAATGATGATACCAAAGGGGTAGCGAAGATTGAGCTAGAGGAAGATGCCGTTTACAAAACGGGTAACATTAAAGTCAGACAAACTGACAGTGCGGGCAATACTAATACTGGTTCCGACATTGCAAAAAATGCGGAAAAATGGACGATTGACAACACAAAAGCTCTTTATGAAAAAGATGATAAACTGGATTTTGTCAAAATTTATGGAGATGATAACAGTATTCAAGTAAAGGAAGTTCGTATTACGCTGAAATTTGATGAAGACATTGTAAAGCCCACTGATTTTGACAAGGACTCCTTTATTATTCAGAGTATTGATAATTCAAACCAGTCTAAGAATGAAATAATCAGCAAGGTTGAAATAGAGAGTAAAAAAGTTATGATTTATATTTCAGGAAATATAAATGCAAGTAGCATCCGTTTGTTATACAACCAAACTGACAATGACAAAGCCTTACAAGACAAAGCAGGCAATAGTGTTGCTGAGATTTCCGAAAGTTCCTATGAGGTAGATAATATACCACCAGCACAGATAATCATTCAAAAAGCAATTACAGTTGATAACTCTAATATTGCCAATGGAAAAACAACTAAAAACAGTTCAATAAGTATTCGTATTAATTTGATGGACTCTGAAGCAAACATTGAAGCAAAGCCGGGTGATAAAATTCAGATATTGCAAGATGGTTTTCATTCTCAATATGTGACGCTAGATGAAAGTGACATTGGTAATAAATACAAAGATATTGCATTATCATCATCATTAAGCCCAGGAAGCAACAATGACGATAAAACCTATATTTTTGAAGCAAGAGTTATTGATCAAGTAGGCAACTTAGGGGCATTATCAGAAGAGTTTTCAGTTATTTATGATAGCCATGTTGATACATTGACATTACACTTGAACGATACAGGAACTGACGAAAATGACGGTATTACCAATAACAAGACGATAACAATTAACAACATTGAGAAAGATGCCACAGTAGAATATACTTTAAATAATGGTAGCGATTGGATAACAGTTAATAATGATAGTATTAGTAATACAGATAAATTTTCGTTTGATTTGGGAGAGAATAGCTATGCCAGTGGCATTGTTCGGGCAAGGCAGACTGATAAAGCTGGCAACACAAGCGAAGTTAGCAATTTGAGACAATGGGAGATAGATACTACAGGGCCTACCTATGAGAAAGATGATGAACTGGATTTTGTCAGAATTTTCGGAGATGATAATAGTGCTATAGTAACAGAAGTTCGTATTACACTAAGATTTGATGAAGACATTGTAAAGCCGACTGATTTTAACAAAGATTTTTTTACTGTTAAGAGTTTTAATGATGGTTCCACTAAGTCTAACAAAACAATCAGTAAGGTTGAGGTAGATGGCAAAGAAGTTGTGATTCATATCCTCGGCAATATAATTCAAGATAATATTGATTTATCGTATACTGCATCTACATCACAAGACGGTAATAAATCTTTGCAAGATAAAGCAGGAAATAATATTACTGATATTATTTCAAGTTTTTATACGGTGGACAATACACAACCACAACAGGTGGTGATTGACAAAGCAATCGTTGCTGGCAATGATCTTTCTAATAGAGATCTTGCTAGTGGAGATACTACCAACAATAGACTTATAAAAATTCGTGTTAATTTGACAGATACTGATGCAGAATCAGGCGATAAAATTCAGATACTGAAAGATGATTCTCACTCTAAATATGTAACGCTAAATGAAAGTGATATTAATAATCAATACAAAGACATTGATTTATCGTTACCAAATTCGAGTAATAATAATGATAAAACCTATGTTTTTGAAGCAAGAGTTATTAATGAAATGGGCAACTTAGGGATATTATCAGATAAATTTTCAATTACTTATGATAGCTATGTTGAAGCCTTGACATTGCACTTGAATGACACAGGAGTTAGTGGTAGCGACGGTATTACTAATCAAGAAGAGGTAACAATTAACAACATTGAGAGTGATGCCACAGTAGAATATACTTTAAATAATGGTGGCGATTGGATAACAGTCAACAATAATAACATTACCTATGAGGGCGATATAGGTAAATTTTCGTTTGATTTAACAAAGAATAGCACTTATGCTAGCAATGCTATTCAGGCGAGACAGACTGACAAAGCAGGCAATGTGAGTAATATTAAGAATACAACGCAATGGAAGATAGATACCACAGGGGCTATTTATGAGCCAGACAGTAAATTAGATTTTGTTAGAATTTTTGAAGATGATGAGAATACGGTTAAAGAGAGTAAGATTACATTGGCATTCAATGAAAAAATTGTAAAACCTTCTACCTTTGAAAAAAATTCTTTTACTATTAAAATTGGTGCAACTGAGAAGACAATAGATAGAGTTGAAGTTAATGATAATAAAGTATCTATTTATTTTTCAGGCGACATAATACCATCATCATCGTCATCAGATAAAATCCATATAAGATATCAGAAAAACACTGCCCCTGAAAAAAATTTACAAGATATAGCAGGTAATCAGATTGTCGATATAAGTGATAAAGAATACGATGTTGATATATCAGCCCCTTCAAAGCCAAATATTACCAATATTATTGACGACCAAGGAACGACCAAAGGCGAAGTGGGTGATGGACAAACAACAGATGACAGCTATTTAAAAATTAAAGTTTCTATTGGAAGTAATGTTGTTGCAGATGATATTTTGTTTTTTTACAATGACGGAAAGTATTTAATGACCTACAGGCTTACCGAACAGGATATTGCCAACCAAAAAGCATCACCAATATTGAGTTTCGATACTTCAGTAAAAGGAGAGGCTTATAAATTAGGGGTTAAAATTCGCGATAAATCTGGCAATATGAGTGAAATGTCTGACATAAAGAATTTTACTGTTGACGCTGCAGTCAATGAACCCATTGTTAAATTACTAGACACAGGCTCATCTGATGGGGATTACATTACCAGTAGCACTCTTGTTGAAGTTACTGGTATAGAGGAGGGTGCTTGGTGGGAGTATTCTGTTGATGGTGGCGACCATTGGATAACTTATGATTTTAAATCTGGAGAATTTAACACCATCAATGGTAAGAAAGTAAGTTCTACAGAAGATAAAACATATTCTTTTAAATTGAGTAAAAATACCACTTATGACCGAAATGATATTCAAGTTCGTCAAACAGATAAGGCTGGAAATGAAGGCATTCGTAAAATTAGTTCCGAAGTGGTTATTGACGACATTGCACCTGAATATCAATCGATAGTTGTTAGCGGACATATCGTTACTTTGATTTTTAGCGAAGATTTATATGATAATTTTAATACCACGAGTAGCAGTGCAACAAGTCGATTTAAAGTGGAGGGTTATATAGTTAGCAGGGTAAACACTGAGGATAATAAAGTTCACCTTTCGGTTAACAAGTTAGCTGATGATGCAAGTGTACTTAAAATAAATTACACCCAACCAACTAGTAGCAGTAGTTATTATTTGAAAGATAAGGCGGGTAATTTGGTTGTAAATTCAGGTGATTTAACAATTGGCACAGATGCAGGTAGCACATTCAATGGAAGTGATAATAAGGATACATATATAGGCGGATCAGGTGATGACATAATCACAGGTAGGGGAGGTGATGACACCTTAACGGGTGGTCTTGGTGCGGATATTTTTAATTACGATGCCACAACTGATGGTAATGATACTATTACTGATTTTACAATCGGTAGTAGTGGTGATAAATTGGATTTTAAGGATCTACTGAGTTACAGTTCGGCAGATGATTTAAGTAACTTTATAAAAGTTGAAGATAACACCTCTGGTGGCGATGTTGTGATTTCTATTGATGCGAATGGTGATGGTAATGGCACAGATTTAACCGTTACTTTGGCTGGTATTGGCACGGGATCATTGAATTTACCAAATTTTGAAACAGATAACTTAATTGTGCTATAAACATTAAAATGATTAAAAGAATAACTATTACCCTTTTGTTTTGCATTTTAGTAGTGAGTGCTAATGCACAAACACGAACCCATGGTGCGTTTAGTTTGCCAAATTTAATTAACAAAGCGATTGCTTATCATCCTAGCATTGAAAGTAGCATTTTTTTAGAGAATTCTGCCAAGGATGAGATAACTGGTGCTAAATGGCGTTACTTTCCCACCCCTAGTTTTTCAATTAAACAGGTTGGAGCCTCTAGCACAGATGTTAATTATGGGGGTGATGATCGTATTGCATTACTTAGTTTTTCCCAGCCTTTATGGGCAGGTGGTGCCATTGATGCGAGATTAGAAAATTCTAGAGAAAAATTTGCTGTAGCACATGAGGCAACTAGAGTTGCAGAGCGTGAATTGGCATTAAAAGTAATTAGTGCTTATAGTCGTTGGTATGACAGTTTTTTAAAGAAAGAGGCGTATGGTAAAAGCAAAAAAGAGCATGATATGCTTAATGTGCGTCTAAAGCGCCGTATTGAACAAGGTTTGTCCTCAACAAGTGATCTAAAGTTGGCTACTTCACGCGCCACTCAATCAGGCACAAGTTTAAATTCTGCTATTATTCAGCATGAAAATGCTTTGCGTAGTTTGGAAGAATTGCTAGGCTCAAAACTTGATTCAGAAGTATTAATTAGAGATTTTTATATTATTGAGTTTGATAATAACTTAGCAAGATTAAAAAGTAAGGCTTTGTCGATCAGCCCTCAAATTAAAAAAAATCAAGCCGAAAGTCGGGCGTTGAAGGCTGAATTAAAACAAGCCAAAGCCAGTCTTTATCCGGGTCTTAGTTTAAGAGTTGAACGCCAATGGGGTGATTTTACGCGTTCTGAAAGTGAACCACAGAATCGTATATTTCTTGAGTTAAATAGTAGTCTTGGTGCTGGTTTGTCTAGTTTTTCGCAGGTTAAACAAATCAAACATCGTTATAAATCTTCACAGTCAAAAATTCAAGATGCAAAAAGTAAAATTGCACAGCAAATTGAACTAGATTGGGCATCTTCTCAGTCTTATAAACAACAACAAGAATTATTATTAGTCTCGTTGAAAAATATAAAAGAAGTGCAAAAGTCATGGTATCGGCAGTTTTTAGCAGGGAGAAAACAATGGAATGAGGTGATGAATTCTATTCGTGAGGTGTCGCAATTAGAGGCACAATTGGCGAATGTTTACGCCGAAACTGCAACTGTTAATTGGCGGATTTTTGTTTATGTGAAGCGGATAAATAGCATCCTTAAGCCATTTTCTAATGCCAAATCAAAGGCATTTAATGCAGATAAAACATTGTGGCATCCGGGGGTAAAAAATGCACCTAAATCAGGTATTTCTGATAAAGTATTGGATCTTGTTTTTGCCAAAGACAATGATGAGGCTGATAAAATTGTTTGGTTTGCCGATGTCGACACACATCAAAAAGCTATTAAAGCAGTGAAAGACAATGGTTTCAGTAATTTTATCAAAAAAATGGACAACTGGTCACCAGGCAAGAAAATATCTAACAAGCCCATCCAATCTTCACCAAAAGGCGAAGATAAGTGATGGCAAATATTAATACAACCAAGGACATTCAATGAGAAATAGTTTACTTGCTAGTCTTCAGCGTCTAGCACAACTCCAGCGTTCCCGTTTTGACAGGGTGGAACTTCAACAAGTTGTTGAGGATGAATTTGATGAGTCAATTGCCAAGTTGGTCGTATTAAAAGGCATTTGTTCAGAATTACTCCTGCGAACCCCTAAAAAAATAAAAACCGTTAACGACCCATCTATATTGCCAATGTTGATTTTTGATAAAGATCAAGGTTGGGGTGTGCTGAAAAGTCATAACGCTAAGGGAGAATGGATTGCCGAGTGGTTTTCTGCGGATAAGCATACTTGGTTAGAATTGGTCATTGAGGATTTAGAGGAGTATGAATTATTTGCCATTAATATGAAGAAAAAACTTGATGTTAGTAAGAGTCGAATTTTTCAAATGGTTAAGAGTGAAATTATCATCCATAAAAAATGGCTGATTAACGCTTCTGTGGCAGGGGTATTTATTAATATTGTTGCAGTAGCCAGTGCTTTTTATTCAATGCAAGTATATGACAGAGTTGTGCCAACAGGTGCTGCTCAAACTTTAATGGTATTAACCATTGGTGTTTTAGTCTTAACGCTGTTAGATTTTATTGCTAAATTAGCGCGTGCAGGTTTGTATGAAAAACTGATTGAGAACATTGATAGGCGACTGTCCAGAGATGTGTATAAACGCTTTTTAGCGTTGCGTATGGATCAATTGCCAAAAAGTGTGGGTAGTTTAGCGTCGCAAATGCGTGGCTATGAGTCAGTGCGTTCTTTCTTATCTGCTATTACTACCTATTTGGTGGTGGATGTGCCGTTTGTTTTATTTTATATTTTATTGATTGTTGCCATTGCAGGTAAATTGGCACTTGTGCCAGTTGCATTTTTCTTCATTGCCACTGCAACAGGCTTGTATTTCCATAAAAAAATTGAAAGATTGGCAGACAATATTAACGAATCAGTTAACCTTAAGGTAGGTATGTTAGTCGAGTCGGTTGAAGGTGCGGAAACCATTAAATCAGGACAAGGTGGCTGGCGTATGCTTTCAAACTGGATGAATGTTACCGATGAAGGGCGTGGTTATGATTTAGAAATGAAGCGTATGACTGACCAATCTCAATATATGGTAGCATTATTTCAGCAGTCTTCGTTTGTGATTATGGTAGCATTTGGTGCGATGATGATTGGTGGTGGCGGTTTAACCATGGGTGGATTGATTGCTTGCTCCATTTTATCAGGTAGAATTTTAGCACCTGTTGCGCAAATTCCAGCACAGTTAGTGCAATGGGCAAATACCAAGTCGGCGATTAAATCTTTAGATGTGATTTGGGAATTAAAGTGTGATCACGATGGTATTGAACAGCCTATTACACCTGATAATTTAAAAACTGATTTCTTTATTGAAGAAAAAACGCAGTTTAATTATGGCAGTAAAGTGGCATTGGCATTGCCAGCAATGAGCATTAAATCAGGTGAGAAAGTTGGTATTTTAGGGCCAATTGGCTCAGGAAAGACTTCATTACTTCGTTTACTAAGTGGTATGTATAAGCCGAATTCAGGCAGGATTTTAATGAATGACATTGATTTGGCACACATCTCAAAACCTATTTTGTCTGAAAATATTGGTTTTTTACAGCAAGAAGGTCGTTTATTTAAAGGCACTGTAAGGGAAAATCTAATTCTTGGATTGGTTGACCCGGGTGATGAAAAGATTTTAGCAGTGTCAAAAATGACTGGATTGCTAGACAGTGTTATTTCTGCTAGTGAAAAAGGGTTAGAGCATGAAATTTTTGAAGGTGGACTGGGTTTATCTGGTGGTCAAAAGCAGTTATTAAACCTTACTCGGGTGGTATTGCGAGAGCCAAAAATATGGTTGTTAGATGAGCCAACGGCATCGGTTGATAGGAATTTAGAATCTTTGTTAATTGCTATGTTTAAGAAAACCATTAAACCAGAAGATACACTAGTCTTAGTCACTCACAAGATGGAAATGGTAGAATTGGTTGATCGTTTGATTGTGGTTAATAAAAATCAAATTGTATTAGATGGTCCAAAAGCAGAAGTGATTGCCGCACTCTCTGGTAAGCCACAAGGAAGAGGGGCACCACAAAAAGAGGGGCAGCCGCAGCAACAAGCACAAGTAGCACAAACACAACCAAAGCCACAAGTAGAAGAGGAAAAATCATGAGTTTAGAGAAAATCTTATTAAAAATTGAGCATTCATTTTCGGTGCCTTATGTATTGCTAAGTGCTTTATTTGCTTTTGCTTTATGGGCAACTATATTTGATATTGATGAGACTGTGCGTTCTCAAGGTAAAGTGGTGGCAAATGGTAGTAATCAAGTTATCCAAGTAGCAGATGGCGGTGTTTTGTCCAAACTTTTGGTTAAAGAGGGTGAGAGGGTTACAAAAGGTCAATTGTTGGCAACACTAGAAAATGATCGTGCACAAGCGGGCTATTACGAAGTTGAATCTCAAGTAGCACATTTAAAGTCAGAGTTAGCAAGATCTCAGGCTATTTTGTTAAGAGCTCCGCTGGAATTTGATAAATTAACAAAAAAGTATCCCGATTTTATCAAAGCTCAAACTGCTTTGTATAAACAGCAAAAGCATTCTATAGAAGAAGAAGTATCAATTCTAAAAGAAAGCCTTGATATCAGTATTAAAGAGTGGAAAATCAATCAAACCTTAGAAAAAAATGGCGATGTGGGGCAATTAGAAGTGTTAAGAGCCAAGCAAAAAATGTTAGACTTTAGGCGTAGGTTGTCCGATACTGAAAATAAGTATTATGAAAAAGCCAGCGCTGAGATTAAAAAAACAGAAGGTGAATTAGCAAGTGTTCTGTATAAGTTAAAAAAACAACAAAGTGTTTTGGAATACACCAGTATTCATTCCCCTGTAAATGGTATTGTTAAGGATTTAAAAGTAACAACAGTAGGTGGTGTGTTGCGTTCGGGTGAGCAGTTGATGGAAATATCTCCCTCACAAGGTGGCGTAATTTTAGAAGCAAAAATTGCTCCTGTGGATATTGGTCGACTAAAGTCTGGTATGTTGACAACGATTAAACTTGATGCTTTTGATTATACGATTTTTGGTGGCTTAAAGGGGACAGTTACCTACATCAGTTCGGATACTTTGTTAGACAAAGACTCTTCAGGCAGGGAAGCAGCTTTTTATCAAGTCAATATTAAAATTGAAGGCCCAGAACATGATGAAAATGAAAAATCTAAATTAATCAAGCCAAAACTTGGTATGTCAGGTACGGTTGATATTAAAGTTGGTCAACGCTCTTTATTCACTTACCTTATTAAGCCTATTTCGCGTGGATTTGGTGGTGCACTTAACGAAAAGTAGATGGCTACTAAATCCAATCTATTTAAAATTGGTCTAGGATTTTTATCAGTTGCCTTTTTGTCAATAACTTATGCCAGTAATTGGCAAGGTGCATCGTGGCAATCTAAAGATTACATAAAAAAAGCCTTTTTTGAAATCGCCTATAAAAATGAATATCGCAAGGGGGCGAGCAATTTAAGACGCTGGAAAAAGCGTATTCAATATAAAGTTGAGTATTTTGAACTTCCAGAAGACTTTAAAATGGCTGAAAATTTGATTGATGAGCATTTTAAAGACTTGTCTGATATTACCGCCTTGCCGATTGTTAAAAGTGATCATTATTCCAATTTTAAAATTATTCTCACCAAACGATCATATTACAAGGAAGCCATTGAGAAATATACCAGCACGACAATAAAAAATATTGACACTCAGTCTAATTGCTTGCTATTTATTAAGCACAGGCATTATGAGTTGTTTGATGCTACCGTTATTATCCCTGCTGACCATGCAATGCGTTATGGTTTATTGCCTGCTTGCATCGTAGAAGAACTCGCTCAAGCCATGGGTTTGCCAAATGATTCAGATTGGGTTAACCCTTCAGTGGCAAATGATAAAAGTGTATTAGATTTATTAACAGGATTAGATTATTTGATGTTAAGAATACTCTATGATAAGCGTCTGAGAATTGGTATGAGCGTTAAACAAAGTATTCCCATTGTCGATAAAATATTACTCGACTTTGAACAACAAGGACTAATTAAAAACGCCATATTAAAAGCAAGAGAACTGAGGCTCAGTCGGCGACTAGAATAATTATTCAAAAATAAACCAAACAATCTGGCGTTCATCCTTATCCTTAAATTAACCACATAAATACAAGTATTTTTGTGGCGTTATGTTTTGACAATGGTATTATTCAATAACTATATTG
>NZ_CAHJWD020000521.1 GCF_903642095.1 Bathymodiolus brooksi thiotrophic gill symbiont
TACCAACGACAGAGCAGGCGACCAATATGGTTACTTCAGGTTGGCAGGCGAATAAGGTGTTTGACGCTGTAGATACTGTAGATACTAAGGGTAAGGCTGATACTGAGGATAAGGCTGATACTGAGGATAAGGCTGATACTGGTGCAAGCAAGAAAAGTAGTAGTGGGGGCGGTTGTGTTTACAATCCTAATGCCACTGGTAGAGCTGATGTGGGCTTTATCTTGTTGATGGTGTTGAGTGTTTACTATCTCGTTAGAAGGAAACGATTAACGACTTAGTTTTAAGTTATTAGTTTGACCATAAAGCCCCTTAATTGGGGTTTTGTGGTGCCAATTTTGGCATTAATAATGGAATACAAAATGAAAAAATATACATTTAAAGGGATTTTACTGGCAATGGGGCTGGTATTTGCAACGCTGAGCGTTCAAGCCCAAGAAACCCGCCCAGGGATGATATATTGCTGTGAAAATGTTGATCTTGATTCAGTGTCAGCGAGATATATCAACGACAGCACTTTTGAAATTCATGTTAAAGCTGATGAAAACTTGCACTTTTTGGATGTGAATGTTCTTTCTGGTACTTACAACAAGCTTATCAAGAACAATGGGCAGTATATTCAAACAAGGGTAGTTTTGAGCGGCGATCACACAGGCACCGATCAATTTAAAATATACGCTGAAAAATTAGACTTTGGCAGTCGAATACGTTTTTCCTGGGACGACCTCGTAACAATGGGCAATAACATTTTTAAAAACTATGACTATGGAAATCAACGATATGAACGAATTGAATTTAAAAGAACAGTCGACATATACAACTGGTGGCGCAAAATAGATGCTGTTATTGATGTAACAGAATCGGGTCCTCGGTGGGATAAGCAAAAATTAGTGGTTGAAGCAGCTAAAAGCGAAGTTTTAACCGCTCTCAGTGTTGTTACAAACATTATAGACACTAGTGCTTCAATAAAGGATAAGTGGATCAAGTTTGAAGCGTTTGAAGCTAAATTTCAAATTCACAAAAAAGAGGTTAAAAGATTGGCCCATCCTCACACAACTATAGCCATAACAACTGCACACCGAGCTGTTATCAATAGAGCTACTGCTGATAATCAAAGATACGCTCTTAAACTCCAGCCATTTAAAAAGAAGTTGGAAGCGGTTTGGACGAATCAGTACCAAAAAACTAATGAGGCTTATGAGTCAGCAAAGGCAGTGAAAGAACAAAGAGAGCAGGATAATTCGCCAACCGCTACGCTGCAAGTTGTTGTGGCTGAGTATTTAAAAGAGATTAATTTCCTAAAAACGCTGGAATGGACAGCCACTGAAAAGGACAAAGTTATCGAACATCAAGCTAACTATAGTGCGCTTAAAGAGGCATTGGATATTGCCATGGCGGCTGATTCAAAGGTGAGGAATAATATCTTTGCTATCATCGACACTGAGAGCGAAGAGGGGATACAACAAGTGGTGCTTTTCACGCCGAAATTAACATTTGGCTGGTGGTATTATACGATTAACATTGATAATATTAGTCATTCAGTGATGGTGCATGGCATGAGTGTTGAGGAAATTATGCAGGCTTTTGCGGCAAAGTTTTCTGCTCATCCTACGGTAGATTGTATAGTTTTTGTGAAATTTCTGTGTATGGCCAAGCAGGAAAATGTGCCTTTTGAGTATTCGGCTACTGCTGAAGAGACTACCCAAGAGGATGCTGAGGCTCGGGAATCACAGCGTAATGCTGTGATTGTGAAGGCTGTGCAAGCGGCAGATATCAAGGCTTCTTATGTGGTTAAAACGCTCTGGGGTGGGGATTATGTCAAAATTACTTCGAAAAAGGGAGCAGAAGCGGGCAATGGTCAATCGATACGCTACTTATCAACTGGTGTAGATAATGTTTGCTTTTTTTATGAAGCAACTTTGTTTTGTGGAACGAAAGCTAAAACGGCTTTCTTTTTGTATTCTTTTAATGAATTTGATTCAATTCAAAAGTTTTCAGCTGAGTTATTAGCACCTGAATTCGCTCAAACATTGGTTCATGAGGCGATTGGTAGTGCTTCTAATCGCAATTGGGTGTTATCGGGGGGTAAAAAACAAACGCAAATAGTGCGTTTTTCTCCGATTTTAGCGGACACTTATAAGACTTATACAATTACTATTGCAGATGTTGGGTATTCAATATTGGTTAATTCTGAAACGACTGTTGAACAAATGGTTGATGCTTTGGCGTTAGAGTTAGATTCTGACACAACGGTTACTTGTGTTGAAGATAATATAAGCCTGACTTGTTCTGCAGTAACAGAAGGACAAGCGTTTGCTTTTGCGAGCTCGGTTACTGCTAGAGAAGCAACGCAGGCGGAGAAGGATGCTGAGGCTGAGGCGCTTTGGCAACCTCAGTTGGTATTAACTGAGGCTGCTTTGGTTGTGGCAACTAATGCGCGCTTAGTTGCTGATGAAATTGTTCACAGGATGTGGGCTAATGTGGAAACTAAAGCGGCAAAAATAGAAGCGTCAAAGCAAGCTAATGCGGCGTTTCTCTCAGAAATAATAGCACTTGATGCCGTTAAAAGGACTGAAGCTGATGCTTCGATAATAACGACATTTAATAATCAGCATCAAACGCTGCAGGCACAAACCAGCGAACTAGACGCAATAGCTAAAAAAGCCATTGCAGACGCTATAGCTCATCGAGTAGCGGAGGCGGAGGCGCTTTGGCAAAATTCGGTAAGACTAGCGAATGTTGCTTTAGCGACAGCGACCAGTGCAGAGGTAGATGCTAACAATGCAGTTAATAGCGACGGTAGTTTTGCCTCTAAAGAGGCGGCAATAACTGTGCTGAAGGAGGCTAATGCGGCGTTTAATATGGCGATACGAGCCCTTGATAGTGTTAAGAGAGATGAGGCTGATGCGACTGTTGTTGCTGGGTTTAATAATCAACTTCAAACCTTGCAGAGGCAGGCAAGTGCGTTAGAAGCAACGCTTGCGGCGGCACCTTGGCTGACACAGTTGGCGTTAACTAATACTGCTTTGGTAACAGCAACTAATGCGCGGATAGCGGCGACTAGCGTTATCAATGGTGAGGATAGTTTTGCTGACAAATGGGCAGCAATAGAGGTATCAAAGCAGTATAACGCTGCATTTGATGTATCGATACAAGCACTAGATAGCGTTAAGAACACTAACGAGCATGTTACTACTATAGCGACATTTAATAATCAGCTTCAAACTTTGCAGGCGGAAACGAGTGCAATACAAGTAGTGCTTGAAGCGGCTATTGAGGCTAAACGGGTGGCAGATCTTGCGGCACCATGGTTGGCACAGTTGGCGTTAACTAATACTGCTTTTACCACTGCGAGTAATGCAGCAATAGAGGCCAATAGTGTTTTAGCTAGCACTGTTGATTTTCCTGCTAAAACGGCGGCAATAGAAGCGTCTAAGCAGGCTAATGAGGCGT
>NZ_CAHJWD020000522.1 GCF_903642095.1 Bathymodiolus brooksi thiotrophic gill symbiont
CTATATAGCTGAAGATTATGACGGTTTGGCTATATAGCTGAAGATTATGACGGTTTGACTATATAGCTGAAGATTATGACGGTTTGACTATATAGCTGAAGATTATGACGGTTTGACTATATAGCTGAAGATTATGACGGTTTGGCTATATAGCTGAAGATTATGACGGGTTGGCTATATAGCTGAAGATTATGATGGTTTGACTATATAGCTGAAGATTATGACGGCTTGGCTATATAGCTGAAGATTATGATGGTTTGGCTATATAGCTGAAGATTATGAATGCTTGGCTATATAGCTGAAGATTATGACGGTTTGGCTATATAGCTGAAGATTATGACAGATTGGCTATATAGCTGAATATTATGATGGTTTGGCTATATAGCTGAAGATTATGACGGTTTGGATATATAGCTGAAGATTATGAATGTTTGGCTATATAGCTGAAGATTATGATGGTTTGTCTATATAGCTGAAGATTATGACGGTTTGTCTATATAGCTGAAGAATATGACGGTTTGGCTATATAGCTGAAGATTATGGTGGTTTGGCTATATAGCTGAAGATTATGACGGTTTGGCTATATAGCTGAAGATTATGACGGTTTGACTATATAGCTGAAGATTATGACGGTTTGACTATATAGCTGAAGATTATGACGGTTTGGCTATATAGCTGAAGATTATGACGGTTTGGCTATATAGCTGAAGATTATGACGGTTTGTCTATATAGCTGAAGATTTTGACGGTTTGGCTATATAGCTGAAGATTATGACAGTTTGGTTATATAGCTGAAGATTATGACTGTTTGGTTATATAGCTGAAGATTATGGTGGTTTGACTATATAGCTGAAGATTATGATGGTTTGGCTATATAGCTGAAGATTATGACGGTTTGGCTATATAGCTGAAGATTATGATGGTTTGTCTATATAGCTGAAGATTTTGACGGTTTGGCTATATAGCTGAAGATTATGACAGTTTGGTTATATAGCTGAAGATTATGACGGTTTGGTTATATAGCTGAAGATTATGGTGGTTTGGCTATATAGCTGAAGATTATGATGGTTTGACTATATAGCTGAAGATTATGACGATTTGACTATATAGCTGAAGATTATGACGGTTTGTCTATATAGCTGAAGATTATGACGTTTGTCTATATAGCTGAAGATTATGATGGTTTGGCTATATAGCTGAAGATTATGATGGTTTGACTATATAGCTGAAGATTATGACGGTTTGGCTATATAGCTGAAGATTATGACATTTTGTCTATATAGCTGAAGATTATGATGGTTTGGCTATATAGCTGAAGATTATGATGGTTTGACTATATAGCTGAAGATTATGATGGTTTGGCTATATAGCTGAAGATTATGACAGTTTGTCTATATAGCTGAAGATTATGATGGTTTGGCTATATAGCTGAAGATTATGATGGTTTGACTATATAGCTGAAG
>NZ_CAHJWD020000523.1 GCF_903642095.1 Bathymodiolus brooksi thiotrophic gill symbiont
TTTCCTATATTGACCAGTTGATGTTGATTTTGCGTCAAAAAAAGAAACGTATACCTACCTTAAGTGTAATCTTCTGATAGCTGTACTAATGATGAATAACGATATCTTCTTTCTTTTAATTTTCTTTGTCTTAGTCTAGAGTTAAAAGCGGAATTTGATCTGTTGTATCTGAATTTTTTTTTAAAGATGCGGGATGCTGCGCGTTGGTATCAATACGCATGCGCTGATTTTTACTTAGAGTTTGCCGATAAAACCCGAAGTGTACGAATAGAGATTATATGGCGGTAATTTCAAACTTTGCATGAGAATTAAAAAAATAAGTTTTTTTACAACAGTTTTTGTCACTTAAGATATTTCATAGTGTAAATTATTCATAGTGTAAATTAGCCATGTAATTTCAAGATATTTTTTCTATTACATACATATACCATTTACCCCTATCCACAGTCTGAAAAACGAAAAAAATAAGGACGTTTATAGTACGTCCCTACAACGTAATAAAATGTTACGTTGTATGGTGGTAATATTTTTACGTTGTGTAGACCTTCGGCAAGGTGAGCTAAAAAATAGGTGAAATCATTTAAATAACTGAAAACAATCATCCCTGAAAATTAAAACATCTAAATATATATCAAACCTTTGATTCTGGTCGCTTCTTCTTCCTTAAGAGCTTGTGTATGAACAAGCCCCCTATAATTATGACAGTGGCTGTTTTAGCTGGAAGAAAACAGAAAAAAATATAGTCAAACCTGCTTATGTGGGCACCTCTATTAATCAGTAACCTTTATTAAAAGGTCACATTTTTCTGGCTCTGTCATAGAACATTTAGAATGAATTGAACCTCTTTTAAGAGGTCACCTGTCTTAGAAGACCACTTTTTCTTTGTCCACAGACGACCTCTTAATACAGGTTAAGTGTGCATTGTAAACAATAGAAGTTGTACAAGAATGAGTTTATAAACCCAGATCACTTGACATGTACAATACTCGATGACTTAAGCTAGAATATAAATCACTGGGTTAATTACTCAAATCTTAATTAAGTGTTAAATCTTTCTAAGGAGTGTGTAGTATTGTAATACTAATAGAGACCAGGTTTGTCAAGACACAATATTGAAAGAGGACTCCGTCTTATATTTAAAGGTACAATGGACATAAATATTGTTGCTCAGGAGACAGACTTGTCTGACGCAATATTGAAAATTCAGTCTTATATTTTTATGTACAATGTACATAAATATTTCTGATGGTAAA
>NZ_CAHJWD020000524.1 GCF_903642095.1 Bathymodiolus brooksi thiotrophic gill symbiont
GATTTAGAGGGGGCGTGCGGGGCGTGCGCCCCCCCTAAAATTCGCAAAGCATATGTTATACAACGTTAATTAAGCAGTTCAATAAATAACTTTTTCATGAATGGTTAACTCGTGACCTGTAGTAAAATATTCTTACACATTGTAAATACACGTTGGATGTGTTCGCTGATTCATATATGTATTCGCCGTCAGTAGTTCAAAGATTATTCCATTCTGATTGGTTCCGAGGTACCAGACATCAACTATTTTCTCACGCTAATTAAACATTATTTCTGCAGTCAATTTTACAACTACATGTACACGTGCTATTTAGAAATTATAAAATGGACGAAAATTCTAGGCCAAGAAAACAAGCAAGATTGGATACATTTCTTATTCCTCGACGAGACGAGAAAAGTCAAAGGTAAACTAAAAAGTAAATTCAATCAATACTTCGAATAATTAATTTAACAATTGATCTCATTTATAAAACATACAACGAAAACCTATAACGAGAGAATCAGATGATGAAACTGAGACAGTGTGGAGAAACTTGAGTGTCCCAAGAAAATGGTCACTTCTCTTTAAATAATGGTTCAAATAGTTCTTGAATTCGAAATTCTGCAATTTCATATGAAAAAAAAATATAAGTTTGATTTGTATACAAATACCCGAAAATGTTGCCTTTTACTTTTCAAGTAAAGATCAGTAAAAATACGCGTTGGTATATTGTACATTAAAATACAAAAGTAACATATTAATAAAAAAAAAAATTAGCGGCAATTTATTTGTAACAATCTCTGCATCTGCCCGAGGTATCTGCACAAGAAAGTGTGAACAAATCCTTTGTCCGGGTACGTTTATATTATTTATATCTACCAATGGATGTCTGTACAATTTTTTTTACACATTTTTAACAAAAAATTCTGACTACAATTTATTTGTAATAAATTAATATCTACAACTGCACATGAAAGTGTGAAAATAATCTCGACAAAATGGTTTATGCATATCTCACACCTGATTTCCGTAAACATATTTCTCGAGAACTTTGATACATTTTTGTTGTTTGATCTTTTAGTGTAATGAGGTTTTTACGCCCGTTGCTCAAACACTTGATGTCCGTCCGTTCGTCCGTCCGTCTGTAAGATTTCTGCAATCCGCAACTCCCCTGACTGTAACCACGCAATTGATTGACTTAAACTATATAATGTACTTGAAATACATTGTAGTTGTGCACAATGGTTTTTAGATTTTTCATTGAAGGCCGGGTGGAGGGGGTAGGAGGATGATTCTGCAACCCGCAACTCCTAAATAACCACTCAATGGATTGAAGTGAAACTTAAACTACAAATTTGACATACAATGTAGTTTGCTCACCACGGTTTTATTTTTAGAATTGGAGGTTAGGGGTAGGAGGGAGATTCTGTAATCTGCAGTTCCTCAATAATGCACTGAATGGTTTGAAGAGAAACTTGTACAATAGACATGACATACATTGTACTTGTGCACCGTGTTTTTTTAGGTCCTTCCACTGAATGGAGGAAATACGAGGGGCTGTGGGTATTAGTTAGCCCTACGCTCACTTAAATTTGTGATAGGTTAGCATCATACTAAAAGTAATGATTTTTAATTAGAAAAACGAAACTTCGCAATTAGTTTTATTCCGTAAAAGATAATCGGAAATTTCAAACGGGAGTTTTGTACAAAATTTGGGGACCTATCTTAATTTATGAAATTAATGCACCTAGTCCAAAGGATCATTCGAAGTTTTTTCATCACCCTGCGTCCGACGTCACGGTTGTTCAAAAAAAAAGTTTTACTTCAGGTTCTTATAATCTGACAAAAACATACTGTTAACAATTATCCGACAAAATTAAGACTCAAAGTAAAGTTTTTTTGGTCTGATAAAAATGGTGTGGTTGGTTCAAAATTGTTCAAATAAATGTCTGTAATTCCTCAAACCCCCAGAGCTTACGGGGGTGGGGGTG
>NZ_CAHJWD020000525.1 GCF_903642095.1 Bathymodiolus brooksi thiotrophic gill symbiont
AGAAAGTGGCTCCCTCTCATGCTGTGTTGCAACAGCCCCCCTCTTATAACACTACATCTTCTACAATGAGAAAGTGACCTGATAAGACGGGTGGCCTATAATTGGTGAGAGTGGTAATCTACAACAAACAATCAATATATACACTCCGACAAAAGTTAAGCACCACCCTATATTTTTATCGATATATTTTTTTACATCAATACTGTTAAAACAATAAAATAGATATCACCATTTTTCTTACACTTCTTAAAAGACTACACCAAGGGCTCTAAAATTACCAATCTACGAAGTATTTATCATCCTGAAAGACGTGACTATGACGTGGCAAAAATGGGGTTCAAAACAGGCGCTGGAAAAACGTAAAACCAGTTTGTCTTTGATGGAAGTTTTTAACATTGCATTAAAATGCAGAGTCTTCAGATTTTAAGAACTTTTAAATGCATCTATTGTGCGTATGTGTAAGGCATAAAAATCAATAACGAGTATATCCACCGCGTTTATTGTGAAGTTCTGTAACACGCCTCGTCATGCTTCGCACAAGACGCCTAAGCCGTTCTTGGGGGAACTGTTGCCACTCCTGTAAGATAGCAGTTCTTAATTCGTCAATATTTTGACATTTTGGATTGCGTTGGTTAATTTTTCGGCCAATAAAGTCCCATACATGCTCTATAGGGTTCATGTCTGGCGACATCGCAGGCCATGGAATTGTCTGAACAGCCTCTTGCTGTAAAAAATGTTGTACAATTCGGGCTCTATGTGGCCTAGCGTTGTCGTCCATGAACATTGGCCTGTCAGCCAACGCATGATTGTCGAAATGGGGGACTACGCGTGGAGCGAGCACATTGTCACGGTATTTTTGGCCTGTCAGATTACCATCAAGAACGTACAAGTCCAACTTACAGTCAAAGGAAAAACAACCCCAGACAGTTACACCCCCACCCCCAAAAGCAGTTGTGCCCAAAATGTGGTTGTCCTGAAATGAAGTGTTTCGTTGGCGCCAAACCCTTGCACGACCGTCGGTAGGGCGTCACAAAAAACGACTTTCATCAGACCAGTGGACCCGTCTCCATGTGCGAATAGTCCACCCC
>NZ_CAHJWD020000526.1 GCF_903642095.1 Bathymodiolus brooksi thiotrophic gill symbiont
AAAATAAAGCCCATATCAAATCTAGCTGGTGCATTAGGATTGTAAACACAACCACCGCCACCACCGCCACCACCACTAGAATTTGTAGTGGGAGGCACTGCGACTGAAATGGTGCTTGCAATCACACCGTTAGCATTACCAGTATTGTCGGTTTGGTCGCCATCGGTATCATTTGCACCACCGTCTTTGATGGTTAGTCTAAGGCAAGTTGCACCTGTGGTTAATCCAGTCTCCCAAGTGCTATTATCGGTGCAAGTTGTGCTTGTTTTGGTGTGAATCGTGTTACTAGCATCAACTTCAAAATTAGCCCAGCCAGTGACTAATGAATATCTACGCAACTCTGCATTTGCAGGGATTGCAGTAGTGAGTTCAACAATCACTACGGTGGTAGCACCAGCACTTAAGCCTTCAACGACATAATCATAAATATCGCCAGTGGTTGATGTATCACTGGACTTATTAGGTAAATTATTATCGGTGATATATTGTTGCATTTGTGTAAGGGTTAAACGACTAGAATCTTTGCCCATTGCACCTAACAATATTCTAGTGCCTGTTAGGCTAGTGATGGTTTTCCCTGTATCCACTTGGATTTTATTGATTGCGGTATTGTTGTCTTTGTTGTTGGAAATACCATCGCCGTCATCATCACCATTGCTGACACTTTCTGTAATCAATTCAAGTTTCAATGCTCTTTCTGATGAATGGGTATTGGTTGTAGCCTTTAATGTAATTGTTAGAATGCCAGCATCTGTATTGGCAGGGTCAAAAACAAAAACTGTATCACCGTCCTCACTTGTGTCAGTAACATTGACACTGCTCCATTCATAAGTCTCTGCGATTACTGTAGCGTGGACAGTAACGACTCCGCCTGTTTTACTAATCACCCGACCTTGATTGCTACCTTGGGTTACGGTGAATTGCTTAATCACTGGAGTGATGTCGGGGATATCGGTTATTACGGCAATAGTAAAGGCTTGTGTGGCGGGGGTGTTAGTGCCATCATCGGCAGTGATGTTGATGTCCATATTGCCAACAGTGTCAATACTGATTTTGGTTTTTAACTTATTACCATCAATTTTGAAGCTAGTGGTATCGCTTACGCTGAAACTAAGGGTGGCAGTGTCTGCATCATTTGCTGATAGTGTGCCAATTAAGGTATCGGCAACTTGACCTTTGATAAGGATGTCGTTACTTAGTTGAATGTTGGTAGGGGCAGTGTCGTCAATATTGGTAATGGTAAAGTCAAAGCTTTTACTAAAGGTATGTAAATTGGCATCGGTTACTTTAATTGTGATACTGAGATTTTTGGTGGTTTCATAATCTACAGTTTTAGCAAGTTTTAGCGTGTTGCCGTCAATAGCAAAGTAAGCCGCAGTGTT
>NZ_CAHJWD020000527.1 GCF_903642095.1 Bathymodiolus brooksi thiotrophic gill symbiont
ATATGATGGATTGTGACCTCGCCTTGAGTGAGGTAGATCTTGGGTTACCACATTCTTTAGAGTATTTATACTAGGGACAGAGCTCCAGATAATTTTCAAGTCCAAAGGGTAATTACCCCCTACTTTTGAAAATGATGCGTATTTGCATATTTCCTTTGCACTGTTGTACTCTCTACTTCAGAAAAGATTGCTTACATGTACACTTTTAAAATTATGTTTGACACAAGTGTTATTCAATAAACGCAGGATGCAAGTGAAATGTATATCTCTGTTTAATTTGACACGATTGTGTCATGTTTATTAATAAAATGTTGTAAATATTTTGTTTTTTGCTCGTCGACTTCGGCAGTTTTCACAGCCGTTTTGATAATGTCATCAATGATTCCTTTAACTATACTGTCACTAGACACAGATGAAACTGTCAGGAACTTAAGTATAGAATTTTCCGTAGCGCGCTTATTCATGTTCTTGCTCATTTTCAACGAACAACGTGTTCCCAAATTTACTTTCGTTTTAGTTCTTACTTATTACGTAAACCGCATTTATTTGTAATATTGACCGCGATTGGATGATTTATCGTAAACATCCAATCAGATCTCTTTTGACATCGATGCTTAGAAAGGCAAACATTCGGTACCCCTCGGATGTATACGCTCTCTCCTTCGAAAAGTATAAAGGGAAGTAATTACGGGGAATTTCTCAAAGACAAAAATGTATTGTTATGTACACGACTGTACAAGTACGCTCCGAATTTGGAAAGTTTGCTTACACAGCAATATGTATGCGTAATGTGTACACTCTGATCTGATAATACATGCGTTTTTACTCGTTTTCATAGCGTAAAAAACGCAAATACGCAGCTTATCTGGAGCTCTGTAGACCCAATTCTT
>NZ_CAHJWD020000528.1 GCF_903642095.1 Bathymodiolus brooksi thiotrophic gill symbiont
ATATTGTTTTTCTGTTAGATTTTGGAACTATTCCGACAGTGCAGTATCATATTGTTTTTCTGTTAGATTTTGGAACTATTCCGACAGTGCAGTATCATATTGTTTTTCTGTTAGAATTTGGAACTATTTCGACAGTACAGTATCATATTGTTTTCTGTTAGAATTCGGAACTATTCCGACAGTGCAGTATTATATTGTTTTTCTGTTAGGTTTTGGAACTATTCCGACAGTGCAGTATGATATTGTTTTTCTGTTAGATTTTGGATATATTCCGGCAGTGCAGTATTATATTGTTTTTCTCTTAGAATTTGGAACTTTTCCGACAGTGCTGTATTATATTGTTTTTCTGTTAGATTTTGGAACTATTCCGACAGTGCAGTATCATATTATTTTTCTGGTAGATTTTGGAACTATTCCGACAGTGCAGTATTATATTGTTTTTTCTGTTAGGTTTTGGAACTATTCCGACAGTGCAGTATTATATTGTTTTTCTGTTAGATTTTGGAACTATTCGACAGTGCAGTATCATATTGTTTTTCTGTTAGAATTTGGAACTTTTCCGACAGTGCAGTATTATATTGTTTTACTGTTAGATTTGGGAACTATTCCGACAGTGCAGTATCATATTGTTTTCTGTTAGAATTTGGAACCATTCCGACAGTGCAGTATCATATTGTTTTTCTGTTAGATTTTGGAACTATTCCGACAGTGCAGTATCATATTGTTTTTCTGTTAGAATTTGGAACTTTTCCGACAGTGCAGTATTATATTGTTTTTCTGTTAGATTTGGGAACTATTCCGACAGTGCAGTATCATATTGTTTTCTGTTAGAATTTGGAACTATTCCGACAGTGCAGTATTATATTGTTTTTCTGTTAGATTTTGGAACTATTCCGACAGTGCAGTATCATATTGTTTTTCTGTTAGATTTTGGAACTATTCCGACAGTGCAGTATCATATTGTTTTTCTGTTA
>NZ_CAHJWD020000529.1 GCF_903642095.1 Bathymodiolus brooksi thiotrophic gill symbiont
CCTTAATTCGCCAGTACTGCTAATCGTAAATTTTTCTTTTTGAAAGCCGTCTTTTAAAGTGTAAGCAACTATATTATCATCTGTTGCTACTGCCGTATATATTATTGTTGATGCAACAGTATCTTTTTCAACATTAACAGTAGTTGAGCTAGTAAACACAGATTTTTCGGTATCTATGGTAATATCTGAAGCTTCGTTAATTTTAGTTATACCTAAAGTATTGCCATCTGCATCAAGTTTCTTAATTTGAATGGTATCAACAGTATAAGCGCCATCATCCAGTGTAAAACTCCCGCCTGTGCTAGACTCAAAGGTAGCACCACCATCAGTGGAATACTTCCAAGTTTCGCCTTCTTTTAAGCCATCAATAGTAATCGTATTATTGTTGGTAATGCCATCGCTATCAAATAAACCTGTATCTTTAAGGGTAAAACTTAGTTTATTATCAGCATCATCATCAGCGTCGTCATTACCATTGCCATCATCACCATTACTACTACTTCCAACAACCACAACGGCTGCAACCACAACGGCGGCTACGATTCCTACATTTGAAGCGATAACATCAGAAAAACTTTGAGTATCATCCGTGCTTACCACACTAGATTCTGTAGAAACAATAGATCGATCACCATAAAAATACACAATTTGCGTGCCATCTTCTAAAGCGAAGGACGCATCAGCAACAATATGATAGAGCCCACCATCTTCGGTGGGTAGAGAAACTAAACAAGATAAATCAGTTGCACAAACAGCAAAATAGTTGTCAAAGATAATAACGCCTTCTTCTAATGCCACTTCCAAATCATCGCCGACTTTTTTGGCAATTAGGCTTGACTTTTTAGCATCAAAATCTTA
>NZ_CAHJWD020000530.1 GCF_903642095.1 Bathymodiolus brooksi thiotrophic gill symbiont
AACAGAATACTGCCAAGTTGCACCCACTTCTAAACCATTAACAGTAATCAAGCCATTACTGGTAATGCCATCGTTATTTGATAGACCTGTATCTACAAAGTTAAATGCTGGGTTGTTTGGTTGAATTATGTCGACCGATGTTACTATCGAATTTGAATTCATAACATTGCCACCATTACCAGAAAGGTAAACGATAATCGTGCAATTACCTTTGGTAAGTTGTGAAGTCCAAGCGTTACTATTGTCTAAAGTCCAAGTGTTGTTATTAACATCAACACTTGGAAGATTAGAGTCGATTCTATAAACAGTATCATTTTGCTTAAAAACAATTCCACTAATTCTTATTGAATTCACTATGCCAATGATTGCAACTGTGCCACTTAAATTAGCTGTTGCCAGCTCATTAATATTGATTTTATTATCATCACCAATACCACCCCAAGTAATTGAAGTGGATAAGCCTATCGCTTTCACCGATACAGTAATAAGTTGCTCTGTCTCATTGCCTGCAACATCAGTGGCAATAATAGTAACTTTGTGAACCCCTACTTGGGTTTGTTTTTTCTTATATTTTAATTCACCAGTAGTATTGTCAATCGTAAATCTTTCTTGTTGAAAGCCGCTTTTTAAAGTGTAAGTAACTTTATCCTCATTTGTTTCTGCCGTATATATTGTTGCTGATGCAGTCGTAAATTTTTCAACATTAATGGTAGTTGAACTGGTAAACGCAGATTTTGTAGTATCTATGACAATAGGTGAAGTTTCATTAATTTTAGTTATACCTAAGGAAATTCCAGCTGCATTAAATTTCTCAATTTGAATGACATCAGCAGCATAGGTGCCACTACTCAGCGTAAAACTATTATCTACGCCAGTAATGAAATTAACGCCACTATTAATGGAATACCGCCAAGTTTCGCCTGCTTTCAAATCATTGACAGTAATCGTGTTATTGTTGGTAATACCATCGCTATCTGATAAACCTGTGTCTGTGAAGAAGGTGTTTGTATTTTTATCATTATCATCATCACCATCATTGCCATTATCACCATCACCATCACCATCATTATTGCCACTACTAGCAACCACAACAGCTGCAACCACAACAGCGGCTACAACCCCTATATTTGAAGTAATAACATCAGAAAAACTTTGATTATCATCCGTGCTTACCGCACTAGATTCTGTAGAAACGATAGATTGCTCACCATAAAAATACACGATTTTCGTGCCATCTTCTAAAGTGAAGGACGCATCAGCAACAATATGGTAAAGCCCACCATCTTCGGTGGGTAAAGAAACTAAACAAGATAAATCAGTTGCACAAACAGCAAAATAGTTGTCAAAAATAATAACGCCTTCTTCTAGTGCCACTTCCAAATCATCGCCGACTTTTTTGGCAATTAGACTTGACTTTTTAGCATCAAAATCTTTAGCGTTTAATTGATAAGCCGT
>NZ_CAHJWD020000531.1 GCF_903642095.1 Bathymodiolus brooksi thiotrophic gill symbiont
GTTTACATTAATGATATTGGTGATAAGCTTCTTTCCTTAAGCCGTTTGTTTGCTGATGATACTTCCCTTGGCTATGCAAGCCAGGATGAAGATCAAATAAAATATGTCATAAATCATGATCTACATGAACTTGGTGACTGGTCAAAGAGATGGTTGATGTCTTTCAACCCAGACAAAACTGAAATCATGCTTTTTAAAAATGTAGAAAACTCAACAAATTTTTATTTTTATTTTGATGGAAAATTAATTCCACTTACATCAAACCATAAACATTTGGGGATAACATTTAGCGAGGAAGCAAAATGGAATAAACATGTAGCAAATTTAATAAAAAGTGTCTCTAAACACATATGTGTTTTGCGTAAATTGAAATATAAATTAAATAGAAAAAATTTAGAGAAATTATACTTAATTTACATTCGACCAATATTTGAGTATGCATGTGAGGTCTGGGACAACTGTGGTGTCTCTAATTCGTGCAAATTGGAGAGGCTACAGTTGGAGGCAGCTAGAATTATCACCGGACTTCCAATCTTTACCAACACAGAATATCTATATAGAGAAACTGGCTGGGAGAGATTGGAAGAAAGAAGAACTAGGAGAAAGCTCCAATTATTATATAATATCCAAAACGGTAGCACACCCTCTTATTTACTCGATCTTATTCCCCCAACAATCCAAAGTACGACTATTTATCCCCTTCGAAATGGCAACGATATTATTGTTCCATTCTGTAGACTATCTTTAACTAGAGATTCTTTCGTCTCAGCTACAGTAAGGGAATGGAATAACCTTAATCTTTCAGTGCGTAATCTTGACACACTATCTAAATTTAAAAAGGCAATCCGCAGTTCAATCTCAATGCCAATTCCGAGACACTATTCTTATGGTCCTAGAAAACTAAATATAATTCTAACACAGCTTCGCTGCAATGCATCCTTCTTGAATTACGATTTATGTAAAGTAAAAATTTTATCAAATGCTTCCTGTAACTGTGGCGCACCATGTGAAAATTCTCACCATTTCTTTTTTGATTGTGATAAATATACAGATAATAGGGAAATAATATTTAATAGTCTTAACTGGCTACCTTCTAACATTAATATTGATGTAAATCTACTGACAAAAGGAAGTGATCTCCTAACATATGAAGAAAATATAACCATTTTTAAACATGCTTTTAAATATATTAAAGACTCCAAAAGATTTACAATTGTCTAAATGATCTAAAGAACCAACACACATCTCCAAAAGTATTTATTCTCTTTTCTTTTTTCTTTATTCTTTTTTTTTTTTCGTATATTGTCTNAAG
>NZ_CAHJWD020000532.1 GCF_903642095.1 Bathymodiolus brooksi thiotrophic gill symbiont
TGACTAAATTAACTGGTTCACTCAGACTACATTAACTGATTCACTCTAAGTATAATTACATGTTCACTCTCACTACATTTACAGGTTCACCCTGACTACTCTTTTAAGTTCACTCTGACTACGCTTACTGGTTCACTCAGACTACACTTTCAGATTCACTCTGACTACACTTACTGGTTCA
The DNA here is from genome assembly GCF_903642095.1 of Bathymodiolus brooksi thiotrophic gill symbiont. GTDB lineage: Bacteria > Pseudomonadota > Gammaproteobacteria > PS1 > Pseudothioglobaceae > Thiodubiliella. The sequence goes on from NZ_CAHJWD020000532.1 coordinate 182, forward strand.
CTCTGACGACTACGGCTCCATATACAGTCACACTACACTTACTGTTTCACTCTGACGACTACACCTCCAGATACAGTCAGACTACCCTTACATGTTCACACCGACAACACTTCCAAGTTCGCTCTGATTACACCTATTGATTCATTCCGACTACAATTTTAAGTTCAGCTCTACTGAGTGGATCATTCCAACTACACTTACAGGTTCACTCCGACTACACTTCCAAGTTCACTCTGTCTACACTCTCTGGTTCACTCCGACTAAACTCCCAGGTTCACTACAAATATACTCATTACTTCACTTTGATTACACTTACTGGTTCACTCAGACTACACTTTCAGGTTAATTTTGACTACACTTTTCGGTTCACTCCGACTACACTTTCAGATTCACTACAAATACACTCATTGGTTCACTCCGCCTACACTTCCAAGTTAACTCTTGACTACAATTATATGTTTACTCCGACTACAGTTACTAGTTCACTCAGATCACACTTCCAGGTTCACTCCAACTACAATTACAGGTTCACGCTGACTACTCTTCCAAGTTCACCCTGACTACACTCACTGGTTCACTCTGACTATACTTCCAGGTTCACTCTGACTACTTTAACTGGTTCACCCCGAATACACTTCCAGGTTTACTTCGACTACATTTACAGGTTTACACTGACTACAATTACAGATTCACCCCGACTACAATTATAGGTTCACTCTGACTACGTTGACAGGTTCACTCTGATTACATTTACAGGTTCATGCCGACTACAATTACAGTTTCACTCTACATTTACAGGTTCACTCTGACTACATTAACTGGTTCACCCTGACTACATTTACAGGTTCATTCTGACTAAATTAACTGGTTCACTCAGACTACATTACCTGGTTCACTCTAAGTATAATTACATGTTCACCTTGACTACATTTACAAGTTCACTCTGACTACATATACAGGTTCACTCTGACTACAATTACAGGTTCATTACGATTACAATTACAGGTTCACTCTGACTACATTAACTGGTTCACTCTGACTAC
>NZ_CAHJWD020000533.1 GCF_903642095.1 Bathymodiolus brooksi thiotrophic gill symbiont
TTAATTAGCTCCCATCATGCAATGCGTTGCTGTCATCATTCAGTTAGCATCGCGAGATCACGTGTGTACAGCACGCACAGCGCGTTTTAGCAAGAAATCACCTTGGTCGGTGTTTTTTCGCGGTGAAATGTCGGTGATATGTCATAAAATCACCGTAAAATGTCGGTGAAATCACGGTGAAACTTTCACCGCGAAAATTAACAAATTAGGACCTAAATGTCGGTGAAATATTTTAATTGCCGGTGACAACACCGCGGCGAAAATCATACGTGTATACACGTACATGTAACTGTACTTCATGTGTTCTTTTGTTTTTTGTTGCTTAGTTTTGATTTTTTACTATTTCGTACTTTATATTTCAATTTGATACCGGGTTTTTTTTCAGGGATGCCAGCATGGCATACATTTTATTTATAGGATTTATGAGGCTGAGCACGCATCTTGTTTTGCGTATATTATCTAATCCAGGGATATATATAGTAGTCCTACTATATAAATCCTTGTCTAATCCCAACATTTCGATTGGTTTATATCGATGTTATTTTTTTTAATCACCTGTGTTTTATCAATGTACGGATGTGTCTATTTTTATGTAGTGCACACATTGAACTAGGTCACTAAAAGGTCAAATACACAGTTACCTGAGGCTGCGGGATTGATTTAAAAACACACCGAGAATGATTGAAAAAAAAAATCGATGTAATTTTTTATCTAAAGCAAACGTGCTTTTTCGTATTTGTATGTCGTTAATCCCCTTGCAAGCCACGTGTTATTTTACCTTTAATAAAAGTTCCATTTCTGATTTGTACACATATTTTTCACGTGAACGTAAATCTAGAAAGGTTTCCACATGCTATCGATCAAAGCGTGCTTTTGGGGATCTAGAAACTTTTGTAACAGGTGAACTTAAGTCACGTGCCAAGTCGACATTAATTGAACACCCGAAAGCAAATTAACTCGGGATACCAAGCTTGCATTCAAAAGATCAAGTTTATTTTAATTAACAAAATAATACAACACAAGCTTATAAATGGTAATGATCACATAATACTAAACGTTTTTACCGGCATTGTTTTCTTAACATAATAGATTAAAACAAAAGCAAATATCAGAATTAAAGAACGAAAAATGATCACATAGCTTGCACACCTGAAAAAGAAAATAAGTATTTGCTATGAATCATTCATATTATCAAAAATGACAGTCTCAAGAACATACAAATGTACAAATAAAGGTTAATATCCCATTTCTTTATTTCGCGGCGTTTAATCGTCAATGTCGGTGTTTTGTCGGTGTTTTATAGTAAATCACCGTGTTCGATTTTTCTCGGACATTTCGCGGTGTCAACACCGACTTTTTTTTTAATTTCTCCGACATTTTCTTGATTTCACCGACGTCGGACCTGAGTGATTTCTTGCTAAATCGCGCTGTGCGTGCTGTATAAATATATAAACAGTTTTCAGATTAATTGTTTTTTTATCAATAACATTAAAATTCATTCTTTCACTAGTCTCACGGGGGTTGGGGCTCTTCAAGGTAATTTTGGTAGGTACAGGTGTGCAGCTGAAATTGCGAAAACACCCCAATGCATATATTGCTATCAAATGAAACCTGAATTTACTTGTTATAACCTTTTTGACAACCTTGACGCCATTGGCTAGGGTGGTCTTAAGAAACGATGCTAGTCCATCGGATGGGGACAATAAAAGGCTGGTTTGTGTAAGGGGAGATCAATGCCATGATCACATTAAAGACATCCGGAAAAGAGTAGACTAATGCCACTACAAGGACCGCTCTTGCACTCCCCAGAGTGACATCACTTGTTTCAATCCACTATGAAGAAGTGATTTTAAAGTAAAATAACCTCTCAGTTCGGGGTAATGTCAGTTGGTTATTCATTCCAAACAAGTATCTCACTTTGTTGAAATAACAAACGGTGCTGTCATTTTCTGTTATATAAACAACTGTTAACTTTTCCTGTTATTTTTTAATTTGTAAACAAAAGTTCTGGTTCCAAAAAAGAAAACCACTCCCAATTGTCATTAAAATGTAGCCGTGTACATGAACTATGAAAAGTTTAAAAGAAGTGACAGGCCAGATCGTTTCCGTAGTTTGACATTACTGTCAACGATTTTCTCTCCGTTGTTGGGGAAAAGTTTTTCAATGATTACCTAAGGATTGACACAAAAAGGTTTCCGATTTCTGTAAAATGAAATTCGTACATGTACATTTTGCAGCAGATTGAATGAATAAATTTCCGAACCGTGGAAGATACCAGATCGCAAACATTATAAGTTGACAGAATTCTCTTTATTGTTCACAACTTTCCACTTCGTCCGTGATTTTTAACAATTTTAATAATTAAATCATAAAGAAACAAAAAAACACGTTTCTTTTCTAATATTTAGTGAATACTTGTGTATTACATGAAAACGTGTAGGAAACGTGTATTGATTGGCTCGATAAAAATACATAATTGGGGAGAACAGTAAATTACATTAGCTGTGTATTCATTGGCTACAAAAATGTATTTGGACCAATCGCTGTGCTCGTAACAAACTGTTTTCGACTAGAACAGAAGAGTTATCTACCGTTGAGTTACAGTTTATGTCGGGTTTCGGAAAAACAACAATTTTTAACGGTCTAATAGGCAATCGCCCAAACGTTTTTTGTTGGGCCAGTGACTACCTAATTTGGAGCAGCTTTTGGTCGCCCGAATAAGATATTAGTCGCATTTGGCGACTGGGCGACCGTCCATTTCAGGCACTGACATTGACATGCAACACATGTACTACATTCGCCAAGAATAAAATTAAATTCTTCGAATTAACATTGTCTGGTTATACTTACTGTAAGGCTCAGTGCCAA
>NZ_CAHJWD020000534.1 GCF_903642095.1 Bathymodiolus brooksi thiotrophic gill symbiont
ACTAAACAAGATAAATCAGTTGCACAAACAGCAAAATAGTTGTCAAAAATAATAACGCCTTCTTCTAGTGCCACTTCTAAATCATCGCCGACTTTTTTGGCAATTAGGCTTGACTTTTTAGCATCAAAATCTTTAGCATTTAATTGATAAGCCGTGCCCACTTGGACTTGAATATGTTGAACACCTTTGGTAATAACAATAACTTCTTCATTGAGTTTATCAGCGACTTTTTGCGCTTTATTTTGTAATGCCATAACTTGTTTTTGTGTTTTTACTTGCATAATTTTACCTTTTTTGACTTTTATTTTATTTTTCCTTACACACCTAGCTCAGATTAATTGGATTTTCTTTAAAAGTGTAAGTGTTGAAGCTAATTATAAAGTCTTTGCTAAACGCTTATATTAAAGAGTATTATAAAAATTAACATTTTACTTTAGTTTAAATTTATATGGTAACTGTTTTTGTAATACAATAAGTTTTACTTAAAAAAACCTTATCTTATTAAGCCTCTGTCTCGTAGAGAACGGTTTACAATTGTTCTTTTATCATCACTTCCTAAATTTTTTTACAAAGATTAGGAGTCTACTTATAAAACATTCTCATTTTTTTTAAACAATAGGAGTTATCAAAAGATCTCATATTATTTAATGCTAATATGATGACACTTTAGGGGATAATAGCGATTTTTTTAAATACTTTAATATCATCAAATATGAACGACAAACTTAGAAATATTGCCATTATTGCCCATGTTGACCACGGAAAAACTACGCTGGTTGATAAACTTTTGGAGCAATCACAAACTTTTGATGACCGTTTTGAGTCCACTGATAGAATGATGGATTCTAACGATTTGGAAAAAGAGCGGGGTATTACCATTTCCAGTAAAAATACGGCAATCAAATGGAATGATTATCATATTAATATTGTTGACACTCCGGGACACGCCGATTTTGGTGGCGAAGTAGAGCGGGTATTGTCAATGGTGGATTCAGTTTTATTGTTGGTAGATGCACAAGAAGGGCCAATGCCGCAAACGCGTTTTGTGACTAAAAAAGCCTTTGATCAAGGACTTAATCCAATTGTAGTGATTAACAAAATTGACAAAGATGCGGCGCGTCCTGATTGGGTAATTGACAAAGTATTTGATTTGTTTGACCAACTGGGTGCGACTGATGAGCAACTGGATTTTCCTATTATTTATGCCTCAAGTATTAATGGTTACGCATCGTTAGAAGACAGTGTGCGTTCGGGTGATATGACCCCAATGTTTGAAACCATTATTGCCAAAGTGGCAGCACCAGAGGTGGATGTTAATGCACCTTTGCAAATGCAAATTACAGCACTTGATTATTCCTCATTTATTGGGGCAATTGGTATTGGGCGGATTACCCGTGGCACTATTAAGAAAAACCAACAAGTGGCAGTAGTGAGTGCTGATGGCACTGAACGCAAGGCTAAAGTTGCAGGCTTAATGGGTTTTATGGGTTTAGAAAAAGTGGAAACTGACAGTGCTGAAGCGGGTAATATTGCCTGTATTACAGGTATTGAAGGTATTTCTATTTCAGACACGATTTGCGATGTTGAAACAATTGAAGCCTTACCACCCCTTAGTGTGGACGAACCGACAGTGTCAATGGCATTTCGTGTAAACGATTCGCCATTTGCAGGTCAAGATGGCAAGTATATTACTTCAAGAAATATTCGCGATCGCCTAGACAAAGAGTTGATTTACAATGTGGCATTACGGGTTGAAAATACCGAGGACCCCTCTGAATTTTTAGTATCAGGTCGGGGGGAGTTACACTTGTCTATATTGATTGAAACCATGCGCCGTGAAGGGTTTGAGTTGGCAGTAGGTCGTCCACAGGTGATTTTAAAAGAGATTGACGGGGTAATTTGTGAGCCGTTTGAAAATTTGAGTGTTGATGTTGAATCCCAACACCAAGGCACAGTGATGGAAAAGCTCGGTGAACGAAAAGGTGAACTTAGTGATATGGTGCCTGATGGCAATGGTAGAGTGAAATTAGACTTTAACATTCCTGCTCGTGGTTTGATTGGCTTTAGAACAGAATTTTTAACAGCCACGACAGGCACAGGCTTAATGAATTCTTCATTTGATGCTTACAAGCCAAGAAAAGACGGCGAAATTGGTCAACGCAATAATGGCTCACTGATTTCAATGACGCAAGGGCAAGCAGTGGCGTATGCGATTTTTAATTTACAAAAATCGGGTAAATTCTTTGTTGAACACAATACCGATATTTACGAAGGTATGGTAGTCGGCATTCATACCCGAGATAAAGATTTGGTTGTCAATGTAATGAAGGGTAAGCAACTTACCAATGTTCGTGCCTCTGGTACGGATGAAGCGGTATCACTCACACCAGCGATTAAACTCGATCTTGAGCAAGCACTAGAATTTATTGATGACGATGAATTGGTGGAAGTAACACCAAATAACATTCGTATTCGTAAGCGCTTATTAGGTGAAACGGAACGCAAAAGAGCGCGTAGTAAATAATTAATCTACCTAACCTAATGGACAGTTTCTTTAATTTCTTTGTTAAGCAAAAAAAACTGGCACTGGTTTTTACGGTAAGCATTATTGCGATTGGCTTATTGGCGTTTAATAATATTCAAAGAGACCAGTTTCCAGCAATTGATTTTGAATTGGTAACCATTGTTACTGGTTATCCGGGTGCCTCCCCTGAAGATGTTGAGCAAAATATTACCAATCCGATTGAGGATGAATTAAGCAGTGTAATAGGGATTGAAAAATTTAGTTCTATTTCTCGCCAAGGGTCTTCTGTTATTTTGGTAACACTATCGCCTGATGTAGATGATGTTAGTGCATTAAAACAAGACATTCAAAATGCGGTTGACCGAATTAAATCACTACCAGATGAGGTGGTGAATTTACCTGAAGTGGTGGATATGAAAAGTTCATTACAAAGCATTCTAAAAGTTAATATCAGTAGTAACAGCCTATCTTTTGCCCAATTGCGTAATAAAATTGATGAGATTGCTGATGAGTTGGCACTAGTTGATGGCGTTTCTGAGGTGTCCAAAGAGGGGTATTTAGACCGTGAAATTCAAATACGGATTGACACCGACAAACTGTATCAATATAAATTGTCCTTGCCACAAGTTATGAGTGCGATTCAAAAGCGCAATCAGCGTTATACCGTTGGTAGTAATAATGGCATTAAGAACGAGAAAACCATTGTAGTGCTAGCACAATTTGATCAAGCACAGGCGGTAGGGGATGTGATTATAAAATCAAGTTTTGACGGCCCAGTGGTGCGATTAAAGGATATTGCCACCATTAGTGACGGCAATGTTGAGGAAAAATCAATTGTGCGTGTTAACGCCACCAAGGGTTTTATTTTAAAAATTCGCAAACAAGCACATGCTGATATTATTACTACAGTTGATTTAATCAAGGAAAAACTACACGCATTGCAAGCGAAAAAATACCCACAAGTGCGTATCTTTTATTCCTCTGACTTGTCTAAATATGTGCGTAATCGACTCGAAATTGTGACCAACAACGGCATGATTGGATTGCTATTGGTATTGTTGGTATTGGGGGTATTCTTGTCGCTAAAAACGGCATTTTGGGTTGCAGTGAGTTTGCCTGTGTCATTACTGGGTTCGGTGGCGTTATTAGGGATGGCGGGTGAAACGATTAATTTAATATCACTAGCGGCAATGATTTTGGTGCTGGGTATTGTGGTGGATGATTCTATTATTGTGGCAGAGAGCATTCATCATTACAAACAAATAGGCACAGATAAATATCGTTCTGCCGTGAAAGGTTTTAAGCGGGTTATTATGCCAGTGATTACCACCATATTGACTACGGTTTTGGCATTTTCATCAATGTTTTTAATGGAAGGGACAATGGGTAAGTTTATTTATGTCATTCCATTGGTGGTAATTTTTGCTTTAACTTTGTCTTTTTTAGAAGTAACGATTGCCTTGCCTGCACACCTTGCTGGTTTGAATGAAAAATCTCAAAAGAAAAATTGGTTTAATGCGATTGAAAACTGGTTTGAAAGGGTGCTTAAGCAGGTTTTAAGAATGCGCTATTTAATAGTGATAGGGTTTCTTGCGTTATTAGGTGTATCGATTTTTTTTGCTGCAACACAAATGCGCCTTACTTTGTTTCCAACAATAGGCGCTGATGTTATTACTGCAAAACTTAAAATGCCACCGGGTAGTTCGTTGCAACATACTGCAAGTGTGAGTCATAAAGTTGAGGCATTAATTAAAGATGTGGTGGGTGTAGACCTGGATTCTTTAACCAATAATATTGGTCAATCGTTTTCTCATGTGGCACAATTTAATATTGCTTTGGTGCCTAGTAGTGAGCGAAAAATTCAGGTTAAGACGCAACTTCAACGCTTGAAAGCACGCACCACAGAAATTGTTGAAGCTGAAAAACTCACTTTTTCAGTGCGTCGCCCCGGTCCACCACAAGGGGAAGATATTGAAATTCAGTTGGTTAGTAGTAATGACGATCAACGCCAAACTGCCGCAAATGCTTTGGCTGAGATTCTTAGCCAAATAGAGGGTGTGGATAATATTGATAGAGACGATGATCCGAGTAAATCACGCATTGAAGTGGTGTTGGATTTTGAAAAAATGGCAAGGCTAAATGTGGATTTTGTTACAGTTAATCGTTATTTGAAAGCCGCTTTTAGTGGTATTAATGTGACGGATATTCGCTATGGCGATACCGATGTAGATTTTAGGGTTTATTTGGGTGAATCTAAGCAATCAGAAGCAGTTATTAGTGAACTTAAAATTAGTAACCGCCAGTCTCGACCTGTGCCACTCAAACATTTTTCCAGTATTCGTCATATTGTTGGTGAGCCTGATTTTAACCATTTTGATGGGCAACGATCAGTAAAAATCAGTGCCAGCATTAACGATGAAATTGCCAGTACATCCGTGGTTATTAAGCAAGTTCTTAAGTCATTTGACGCTGATAATTTATATCCTGCTGTTCGAGTTTTGAGTGAAGGAGGTGCAAAAGAAACGAAAAAATCAATGCAAAGTTTCTTAAAAGCATTTGTTATGGCTGTTCTTATCATTTTCTTTTTGTTAATTTTGTTATTTGATTCTTATACTCAGCCGTTATTGGTGCTTAGTGCCATTCCTTTCTCGGTCATTGGTGTTATTTGGGCGTTCTTTTTACACGGTGAGCCACTGAGTTTCTTTGCGTTGCTAGGCACTTTGGCGTTGGTTGGTGTGATTGTGAATGATTCTTTAGTGATGGTTACCCATTTGAATTATTTGAAACAGAAATTATCTGCCACCACGCCAGCACTTGAATGGATTGTTCAAGGTGCAAAAGACCGTTTGCGCGCAGTAATACTCACCAGTTTAACCACTTTGGCAGGCATTATCCCTTTGGCTTACGGTATTGGCGGCACAGATTTTATTTTGAAACCAATGGCATTATCGTTGGGCTATGGCTTGTTATTCGGCACAGTGATGACGCTTATTTTATTGCCGTGCCTTTATTTAATGAATTATCAATTTGTGAATTGGATAGCTAAATTTAGCAAAAAATAGAGACTTTTGCTAGTTACCCATATTTATGCAAAGGCCTCTTAAGGTGTTTTGTTTGGTTGACCCATAAGTCCTAATAGTAATAATTTATATTTTGAAAGAAATTACAATATGATTTTTTGTAGTAAAATTTTTCAATAATTATAAAATATATTGAAGTGCAATCATGAAGCAATTAACAAGAATATTACTAGGGTTTTCATTTCTTTTATTGAGTGGCTTATTTAGCATTGCATTTGCTGATATCACAATTGATGACAACGCAACCTTAAGGTCTCTCAACAATAACCCCACTAAACTTCACAATTATTTAAACAAATACCAGCATGTGCATCTAAAAACTAGAGATGGTGCTTGGGTAGGAAGAATTATCCTTCCAAATCATGTTAATAAAGGCAAAAAAGTAACACTAAGCGTGAATTCTTTTTTTGGGGTTGTGGTGGTTAGTGGCAGCACGAGCTATTCTCTTAATAAAGGAGACACTGTCTCTTGGGTTTATACCAATGGTTCTTGGATTCACAAAAATGGCTCTTGGACTTACGAAAATGGCTCTTGGGTAGCACAGAATTGGAATAACAACTATAGATTGATTACGGATAACGATACTTTACGCTCCTTACAAAATAACGCTGCTGAATTAAAAAAATATATTAATACCTATAAAGAGGTGCATCTACAAACTAGAAATGATACTTGGATACAAAATATCAACCTTCCTGATAGCGTTAATATGGGTAAGAAAGTAACGCTAACCGTTAATTCTACATGGGGAGTGAAAGTTAACTATAACGGAATAACAACTCAATTGAATGAAGGTGATAAACAACAATGGGTTTATGCAAACAACACTTGGAATAAAGTTTTTTTTGAATTATCCTTTAATAATCTACAATCCACTATACATTGGAATCCTGATCCAAGGTTTCAGCAATATGAAGTGTTTTATGCAAACGAACCAATCTCACTTTTATCAGACACCAGTAATATATCTAGTTTGAAAGGCGGTGGTTCAACTATAGTTCAAGATAACAAATTCGATATAAGTCATTTTGATACTGAGACTTATTATTTTTTGATTAAAGCAAATATACGCTACCAATATTATGCGCAATCTAATGAGAAAAAAATCGTAATATATGTAAATAAATCTAATGGCATTAATGAAGAAGTTATCAGTCAACCAATAAAACCCAATTTATTACAACCTGTTGAGCATTCCCTAATTGCTGAAGTTGCTTTAAAAAGAGCGTTACTTTCTGGTTATGACTTATCTGATATTAAAGCATATGCAATTAATCAAAATAACGCTTATAATTTAAGAGTAGAAAACAAAACACCGAGAAAATTTGCAAAGATTAATGTTGTGATAGACGGAAAGGGTTATGTTATTAATGAAGAATTATCTCAATTCTCCCATAAAGATATCTCTCTAACGGGTGTTAATTTAAAGCCTGATTCAAAAGTAAGTTTTTTACAGCCTAATCTAGCATATCAGCCAAATGTCAGTAGTTTTGGTACTAATAATACTGATAAAACAGTATCTAGTTACTTCATTTTACAAAGCCACTTAAAAGATTTTTATTCAAAAAAATCTACAAGAGATGATTTTTATAATTATTTTTTAAAGACTCGTTCTGAAACAAAGCAATCTTTAATTGACAAATGGACAAGAATAACTTCTACGAATATACCTAAAGAGCATAAGGTGTTTGCTTCTGATGCTGTAGGATCAGCATCTGTCAGTTGGCTTAATCTAAATTGGGTTATGACTAACTTTATAGCAAATAAATCATATACTTTGATATATGCCGCCTATTCTCACGAATATGCCCACACTATTGGGTTTGAACACGGGAGTGGATTGGCTTATGGTTGGGATGATTTCGTGGCGACATATATGAAAAATTCTTTTAAATCAAACTCTCTAACAGCAGGTGAAATTGTCTCAGAGCGTGCAGATATTTTTTGGCATCTTGATGTTAAAGGGAATAAATTGGTTGCGTATTCTCAAGAGCCAAACAGGTTCTCTCTTTCCAATATACGCTTGTTTTTGCCTAATTATGTAGATAAAATTTATATTGTTGATGATGCGATATCCTTAAGATCTATGTATAGCGTAAATCCAAGAATATTGGTTAATGCAGATGTGCTGGATAACGGTAATTCTAATAATCATTTGGCAAATTATATTGTTAATCAAGTTGTTTCTAAAGATTCGGCGGATATGGATATATTTGTAGGGATTATTTCTAAAAATTATAGTGGTGCGGCAAATAATAACTCTGGCGTATACTTCACTGTGCCAGATCAAGATAATGTTGTAAGTCACAATGCTGGTGCTACAACAGGATGGTACAGTGAAATCGAATCTACTATTGTTGTAAAAGTTAGGAACATAGAAACAAATAATGAGTACACCATCCCTTTAATCGGAGAACAAGGTAAATATGCAATGACAGCAGGTGTTCCTGCAGGAAACGGACAAGTTAAATTCTCTATTGACTCTAAAAAGTTAAATTTACCTAAAGGAATTTATAAAGGGGAGTTTACTATTGAAGCGCGTGGCTGGCACGATCCATCCTATACAAAAGAGTTAAAAGTAGTCGTTAGATACATTGTTAAATAAAAAATTAGCTATGAAATTGATGTGCTGTGCAAAAGAAATCAACAATCAACCTAGGAAGCACTTAAACTTATTGCGTTAGTGAAATTTACACCTGCTTTGGTAGTAATTTACTTTTTCTATCAATGACAGTTAAAACGCCTTAATAATCTTTGCCAATAATACAAAGGTCTCTATTTATAAAAAATAATCATATTGAATAAGAGCTTAGATTTAGGGCAGTTTTGTTGATAAAAAATCTAGCTTTACTTATTAATAAGCTTATATTTTTTATCAAAAAAATGCCACGAAGATGAATACTTATTTAATGGGGTTATCCATATTTTCAGACTTTAATGATTATTTGTTTTTCAATGCTTGGCGGATAAGTTCTTCGGTAGTCAATGAATGATCGGTAATAACATTGAGCATTTTTTCTGCCTCTTTAGCCTTAAAGCCAAGTGTTTGTAGTGCAGATAGTGCTTTACTGGTATTTGGATTGCTACTAGGTGTAATCATTTGATTATTGGAATTATTAAGTTCAAGTTTGACTAGGCGATCTTTGAGTTCAACAATCAATTTTTGAGCAGTTTTCTTACCAATACCCGGTGTTTTTGCTAGCAAAATATCATCTTCGTTAGCAACAGCACTCATTAATGAAGCAATGTCAAGATGGGACAAAATCGCCAGTGCCACTTTAGGGCCAATGCCATTGACTCTAATCAATTCTCTAAATAAGGTTTTTTCATCTTTGGAGACAAAACCATATAGGGTATGTGCATCTTCTTTGATGGATAGATGGGTATATAACGACAGTTGTTTTTCATCCCCCATTGCGTAAAAACTGGACATTGGGCATAAAATTTCATAACCAATGCCAGCGACATCAAGTAAGATTTCAGGTGGGTTTTTGTCTAAAATAACGCCAGTAAGTTTGCCAATCATAGCCAGCTGTATTGGTTAAAGTAGTTTTTTTCGAAGACTTTAATCTCGTCTTTATATTGCAAAGTTAAGTCAATGTCATCAAGGCCATTTAGCAATCGCCTTTTTCGCTCTAAATCCACCTCAAAAGGGTAATTCTCACCATTAGCATGGATATTTTGTGCCTCAAGGTCAATGGTAATTTCATCTGTTATTGCAAACAATTTGTCCATTACATCATTGTCTTGCACAATAGGCAAAATGCCATTTTTAAAACAATTATTGTAAAAAATATCGGCAAAACTCGGTGCAATAATCACCCGAAAGCCGTAATCTTCCAACGCCCAAGGTGCATGTTCGCGACTTGAGCCACAACCAAAATTTTCCCGTGTTAGAAGTATTTTTGCCCCTTGATACTCAGGTTTATTTAAAACAAAATCATTATTTAACGGACGCTTAGTATTGTCCATTCCCACTTCGCCATGATCTAAATAACGCCATTCATCAAATAAGTTAACCCCAAAGCCTGAGCGTTTAATTGATTTTAAAAACTGCTTCGGGATAATTGCATCAGTATCAATATTGGCACGATTAAGGGGCAGTCCAATTGAAGTTAATATTGTAAATTTATTCATAATTTATTTTCCAGGTATTTGTTGCTTGTTGTGCTAACCAATCTTGATGACGCTCGAGTGTTTCGCTATCCCATTCTTCGTATTCAGATATTTTTTTAGAGAGTTTGGAATTAGAATTTTGGTAAATCACCTTTTTTTTATTGAATAATTGCGTGCCACACTCGTTATTTTCTGACTTTGTTAGTAGCGTCATATTTCCTAATCTATCAATCTCTTGGCTATATTGACCTTGGTAATATGCTACCCATTTTTCAGATATATTGTAAGGAATGATATGTTCTAATGTCCAATTTTCATCATCTGAACCAGTTTGTGCAATTTGGTTTTCAATTTGCG
>NZ_CAHJWD020000535.1 GCF_903642095.1 Bathymodiolus brooksi thiotrophic gill symbiont
AATGAACACTGGGCAGGATTTAGAATAGACTTGACAAGGGGCGATAAATGGCATTAAATAATGGGCATTTATTTCGTATCCAATTAAGAGGAAAAATGCAAGAAATTTTCAGAGATTGCATTATTAGCATCACCAGACCTTTGCACAAAGACCTTAAATAAATGATTAACACTACTAATCTACCTCGTTTCAGCAAACAATTACTTATGTTGTTGCTTGATTCTGCCTTATTAATATCAATATTACTCGCTTCATTCTCAATTCGTTTGGGCTATTGGTATTTTCCAGAAAGCGATTTGCTTTGGGTGATATTTGGTGCACCAGTGATTGCTATGCCGATTTTTATTCGCTTTGGTTTGTATCGCAGTGTTATTCGCTATATGAGCTTTAAAGATGTGCGTAGTATTGCACAGGCGGTGTCTTTGTATGCATTGTTGTGGGGGATTGTAGGTTTTATGGTGGCAGTAGAGGGTATTCCTCGTTCGGTTATTTTGATTAATTGGATTTTATCTTTGGTAATGGTGGGCGGTTTGCGTGTTGTCATTCGTATGTTGTTAAGCAATAATTTCAAGCCATTTTTAGAAGATGATAGCAATCAAAAGTGTGTTTTGATTTATGGTGCTGGCAATGCAGGCGTGCAATTGTCCTCGGCACTTGAGCATACTGTGGAATATAAGCCTGTTGGTTTTATTGATGATTCGTTAGCGTTGCAAAATTCTCAGATTAGAGGATTGCGTATTTATGCAATAAAGGATATTCCTGAGTTAATTGAGCGTTTTAAAGTTAGCGAAGTATTGGTTGCCATCCCCTCAATTTCTCGTGCCAGACGCTTATCCATTATCAATAAACTTAAAGTCTATTCAGTTGTAGTGCGTGTTTTACCCGGCGTTGCAGAATTGGCACAGGGAAAAATTAGCGTTGCAGATTTACGCAAAATCAGCATTATGGATTTACTCGGTCGTAGCGTAGTGAAACCAAATCAAGACTTACTGGGTAAAAATATTACCAATAAAGTGGTTATGGTAACAGGAGCAGGCGGATCAATCGGTTCAGAATTGTGTCGCCAGATTATGTGCTTAAAACCGAAGGTGTTAATCTTGTTTGAAATGAACGAATTGGCACTTTATACCATTGAACAAGAACTTGGAAACACTGCCAACATTTACCCGATACTTGGTAGTGTCAATAATAGTAAGCGAGTTGCACAAGTGTTAAAACACTTTAGTGTCAATACTATTTACCATGCAGCGGCTTACAAACATGTGCCAATGGTGGAGCTTAATAATACCGAAGGTGTAAATAACAATGTGCTTGGCACGCTCAATTGTGCACAAGCAGCGATTAATGCAGGCGTTGATACTTTTGTGTTAATTTCCACCGATAAAGCCGTCCGCCCAACCAACACCATGGGGGCGACCAAACGGGTAACTGAGTTAATACTACAAGCTCTATCAACCACACAACAAACCACCATTTTTACCATGGTGCGTTTTGGCAATGTGCTTGGCTCTAGCGGTTCAGTTATCCCTTTATTTACCCAACAAATCAAACAACACGGCCCTATTACTGTAACTGATAAAAATATTATTCGCTATTTTATGACCATTCCAGAATCCGTTGAACTGGTCATTCAAGCAGGTGCAATGGGGCAGGGTGGCGATGTATTTGTTCTGGATATGGGCAAACCCGTTCGTATTGACGAACTTGCTAGACAAATGATTCACCTCAGCGGTTTAGAAGTCAAAGATGACACCAATCCAACAGGCGATATTGAAATCCATTACACTGGACTACGCCCCGGTGAAAAATTGTTTGAAGAATTGCTTATCGG
>NZ_CAHJWD020000536.1 GCF_903642095.1 Bathymodiolus brooksi thiotrophic gill symbiont
GTACTCCTTGTAATTCGTTGATTGAGTCTGAAAGATTTTGTTTCCATCTAACTTTTGATGCGACGTTTTCGTACCAGTGTTTGAAGAAAAGCCAGTTATCGCCTGTTATGCCAAAGGTGTACAAGTCGCGAAACAATCCAGTGTGCCAAACCAGATCAAAGGCTTTACGAGCATCCATAAATGCCACGTATAAAGGGGACTTGTTGCTTTTTGCCTCCGCAATAAGTTCTGATAAAATGAGGGCAGCAATTATGGGCATTTCTCCTTGTGTGAATCCTTTCTGTAGTTTATTTTGTTGTTCAGTTATGGCATTACTGTTTCTAGTTAGATGGATTTTTTCTATAACTTTACCAATTAGATTTGTTATTGTGATTTTCCTATAGGAATTAGGATCATGTGCAGGTTTCCCTTTTTTTAATATTGGACAGGCTATGCCCGATTTCAGTGTTTTTGGTATTTGAAGATTTTCAAAAATCCAGTTAACCAAGACAGTCAGATATTCTAGAAGTTTTCTTCCACCATATTTTAGATGTTCTGCGGAGATATGTCTTTCGTCCGGTGATTTCCCGTTCTTCAAGGATTTAACAGTGGTTGCAATCTCGTCTATAGAGACTTTCTTTAGGGTTTCCTGTCTATCATTTGTATAGAGATTATATAAGTTTTTGACATCGTTTTCGGCTTGTTGTAGAAAAGCCTTATCAAATTCGGGCATGCTGGTTGGCGTCGCTAGGTCTTTGAAGTAGTCAGCCCATCCAAGTAGTATCTCGTCATCATTCGAGACCTGTACATTTTTAAAATTTATGATTGAGCCTGAGATACTTTTTGTGTCCCGTTGTTTGCGTATTAAAGAGTAGAAGCCGTTGTTATTGTTTTGTTGCAATTCCATTATTTCCTCATATCGATTGTATCTCAATTGTGCTTCGTGCTGTCTCTGCATAGATCGTAGTGTTTTCCTGCATTGTTTCATGTCTTGGTAAGTTGGATTGTCTGGATCCCTAGGTCTGTTTGCAGCTTTCCATTTTGCAAATTGGTTCTTGCTACGTTTCATAGCCTTATGTATTTCTGGTGTCCATTTATGCTTTCTGTTAGGTCTTCGTTTTGGGTTGTTGCTTTTAGGCTTTTGCTGTTGTTCAGTGCAGCTATATAAGATATCATGTAGTTCGTTTACTACTTTGTCAATGTTACATTTTGTTATCGGTTGGTTTATTTCTTGCAAAGTTGTTAATTTTGCCTCTACATTGTTTGTATATTCTTGTTTATCGATCTTATTCCATTTAATCCTCTTGGTATAATATATTCCTGGATTTTGGGTTTTACCCTCCAAATAACATGAGAATCGCACCAGTATTGGGTCATGAGTTGAGGTGTTTAATGCTTCTCTTTCAAAGTTGACATACTCATTGATCATTGATGTGGATTCTAGGACGTAGTCAATCTGAGAAGTGTCTTTTCCGTTAAAATGGAAAAATGTAGCCGAGTTTGTGCATTTTGGTGGTACTTTCATATCAATTTCATTTAGAAAGCATTTAAATTGACGATCTTGGGCAGAGTCTCTGCGCAGCGATGCATTCATGTCTCCACCTAATAAAATATTCGTTTTGTTCTTGTACTTTTCTATAATTTCTGATAATTCGTCCAAAGTTTCTTGAAATAGGTCTGTGTTGCTATTTCCTCTGCATGGAAGGTAGACGCATAAAATTAATATTGGTGGAGTAGTGTTCAGTCTTATCCCAACAATTCTGTTTCCGCCATCTGGTATTGGTTCAATCAAGTGTTCGTACTTATTGTGAATACAGATTGCTACACCGCCATGCCCTCTGTGGCGCATTATTGGATCCTGAACTATGCAGTCATCAAAACACTTGGTTAGACA
>NZ_CAHJWD020000537.1 GCF_903642095.1 Bathymodiolus brooksi thiotrophic gill symbiont
GACAGGTGACCAAAATACAAAAGAAAAGTACAACCAACTTAAACATCATACTCAAAAGATCACACGACAATCATACTGGAAATATATTGAAAATATCGTAACACCAAAGGAGGAAGAACCACACTCGGGAATGAAAAAATTCTGGACATACATAAAACACAAACGTAAGGACAACATAGGAATTTCCTCTCTGATGATGGATGGCAAACTGTTTTGTGATCCAGCTTCAAAATCTAACATACTTAACCGTCAATTCAAATCTGCATTCTCAGCAAATTCTAAATTCACGAAAAAAGAGTTTATAAAATCTAAAAGAATGGACCCTAGCATTAAACATCAAACAATGAAACCATTTAATATCACAACAAATGGAATAACAAAACTACTAAAGAACCTTAATCCATACAAAGCACAGGGACCAGACAACCTCTCACCAAGAATACTCAAAGAACTAGCTGATGAGATCTCGCCTCTCCTCCAACTTATCTACACAAAATCCTTAGATACAGGAGAAGTACCAGCAGATTGGCGTACAGCTAATGTCTCCCCAGTATACAAAAAAGGACTAAAATCTGCAGCTGAAAACTATCGACCAATTTCACTAACATCTGTTTGCTGTAAGATCCTGGAGCATATCATTGCAAGAAACATCATGCAACATGCAGAAAAAAACAACATTTTATATCCACTACAACATGGATTTCGAAAAGGCCGTTCCTGTGAGACACAGCTCATTGAATTTGTAGACGATATTTCAAAAAATCTTCAAGAAGGCCGTCAAACCGACATACTTATAATGGATTTTGCCAAGGCCTTTGACAAAGTAAACCACAGTCTACTAATACATAAACTGAGATACTATGGAATTGATGGGAAAACAACAAGATGGATCCAAAACTGGTTAGAAGATAGACAACAAACAGTAGTGCTAGATGGAGTTTCGTCGGAAGCAGTAAGTGTTGACTCTGGTGTACCCCAGGGCTCAGTACTAGGACCAGGACTCTTCCTTTTCTACATCAACGACCTCCAGTCAAGACTAACCTCCAAAGTCAGACTCTTTGCTGATGATACCATCATATACCTCACTATCGCAAATGAAGATGACGCATCAACACTTCAAGAAGACCTCAATAAGCTCGGCCAATGGGAAAATGAATGGTGTATGAAGTTCCATCCAGATAAATGCAATGTCCTAAGAGTAACAAATAAAACAAAGAAGACTGAGGCAAACTACCATCTGCATGGTCACACTCTAGAGCTAGTAACATCAGCTAAATATCTTGGATTAACAATCACCAATAAGTTGCAGTGGGATCAGCACATAAACAATATAACTGCCAAAGCAAATAAAACTCTAGGATTCCTCAGGAGGAACCTGAAAATTCCATCAATCAGGATTAAAGAACAAGCCTACCAAACGCTTGTTCGCCCGTTGGTTGAATATGCCAGTACTGTTTGGAATCCTTATACGAAAACAGAAATAAACAAAATTGAAGCCGTACAAAGAAGAGCAGCTAGATATGTCGTCAGCAACCAGAGAAACCGATCTAGTGTCAGCAACATGCTCCAGAGACTCAAATGGAGACCTTTGGCAAACAGGAGAAAAGATGCAAGACTGATGATGATGTACAAAATTGATAGAGAGCTAGTATCCATCACCAAAGAAAACAGACTAATACCACCTTGTCGACGCTCTAGAAATACACACAACAGGGCATTTCAAATAGAATCCTGTCGTATTGACACCAGAAAGATGTCATTTTTCCCAAGAACAGTGAGGGATTGGAATCTGCTGCCACCAGACATTGTGGAGCTGGACACACCTGAAGCCTTTAAGGCCAGGATTGTGTCCCTTTAGCCGCCAGGCAGTCCCAACATGTACATGTATATACATTTGTAGTTTTAATTGTAAATAAGCCCCATTAAATCATTATCCCACACACTTGATTAGTTCAACTAAAATGCGCAGTCCAAAAT
>NZ_CAHJWD020000538.1 GCF_903642095.1 Bathymodiolus brooksi thiotrophic gill symbiont
CATTAAGATATCGCAACTCGCTGATGACACAACTTTATTTTGTACGTCTAAAGAAGAAATATATATAGCATTTAATGAAATAGAAACTTTCGGGTCTTTTTCTGGATTATTAATGAACAAAAATAAAACTGGGGGAATTTGGGTAGGAAAACTTAAGCACAGTAAAGATAAAATAGAGGGCATTAAATGGTATGAAAAACCTATTAAAACATTGGGTGTATATTTTGGTAACAATAAAGAAGAGTGTGAAAAATTAAACTGGGAAAATAAAATAGATAAAATGAATACTTTATTCTTCTCTTGGGGAAAACGAAATTTAACTATTCTTGGGAAAATTATGATTATTAAAGCGTTAGTCATACCTATATTTACTTTTGTTGCTAGTGCATGTGTCGTGCCAGACAAATATAGAAAAGAAATTGAAAGTAAATGTTTCAAATTCATATGGGATGGTAAACCAGACAAAGTTAAAAGAAACACTATGATAGGTAATTTTGAAATGGGGGGTTTAAATATGATAGACATAGGAAGTTACTTTGCATCACTGAGAGCATCATGGGTAAGTAGATTTGTTAGTGGAGAAATGGACAATTGGAAATTGATACCATATAAATACTTTAGACAATTTGGTAAGAATTGGTTGATATTTTCAATGAATATCGAATACAAAAAAATTAAAGATTATTTAAGATATATTCCTGATTTTTATAAAGAAATATTGCAAACCTGGATAAAAATGGGTGGGGGTCAAACAAAAACGCTATCACATTTTGCAGAGATTAGAAAACAGCTTATATGGGGAAATAAATTTATAATGTTTAAAAATAAAAGTTTAATGTTTGATAATTGGATAAATAGTGATTTAATTTATATCAATGATATTTTAAATGAAAACGGGGAAATAAGTCAGAATTTAATTTTAGATAAATTAAAATACAAGAATAATTGGATATCTGAATTTATCTGCCTAAAAAAAGCGATACCTAATGAATGGTATCATACATTACAGGCTCAAAACTCTATTAAAAGTGTTGTAAATTTTCAAAAAGATAAGTTTATAGTAAATGGAAAATGTATAGACCCGTCACAACTGTCCAACAAATATTTTTATAATGAATATATTAATGTAAAATTTTTGAAACCAATAGGTATAAATACATGGTTAAGGTACTTGTCTATAAATGAAAAACCAAACAT
>NZ_CAHJWD020000539.1 GCF_903642095.1 Bathymodiolus brooksi thiotrophic gill symbiont
GGTAACGAAAGGCCGGGCGCAAGTCCCTGTGATCCACGTGGACGTTTGCATGCGAACAAGTCAATAGTCCTATATAACATACGACTTCACATTTCATGTTCATATTTTACGTTTTCATTGGGATTTTTTCATTTTTTATTTCATGCGGAGGCAGCAAATAGAAAACAAACAGTAAATATCGCCACCTGAGGTACTACGGGTAGCCCGGGGTTCTATGGTACCGCGGTACTTAATGTTTAACGTCTGTGTAACGTAACTAGTTTTCGGAATTAATCCAAAAATGTTATATTTTATTCCCCGGTATAGAAACCTATTTTCCCCCACAATTCATTTTATTCTTTGAATTTGTTTAAAAATACGTCGCCACTTTTCCCTATGACAACGCCGATGTACCTCCCAGAAATGGTTTCCTATGATATCGCGGTAATTGCAAAATTAATGTTATGGGACACAATGTTTGACAAATCAAGACATCGTTTATAAATACTAAATCAAGGTGAATATCTGGCAAACTTATACCATAAAGAAAATCTTGATAATTTATCACATTTTTTAAAGTAAAGTTTCTTTGAAATAACAAATGTAACGAAGTTGAGTCAATTTGATGTAACGTTACGTTGGTTAATATGTTTTCATAGCTTAATTTTTCCATCAACTTTGTCGGTCTAGAAAGTAACTAAAAATAGCACCAAAAATCCCAAATCGGGTTGAAATGAAACGTAAACAAACGGACGACATTTCTAAAAAAATAGCAGACGAATTATGACAACTATGGTTTAATTATTGGACATTTTACAAAGCATGGTATCAGGGTAAAATAAAAATGTCCGCTATTTCTAAGGAAAAGATAAAAATGCGTGTACTTACAAAAATTCAAGACATTTGGACAGAATGACCAGACGATTCGATAAATGTGACTGTTGTGTTTATGAATATATAAATAGAAAAACCGGCGGGTGGCGCTGCAGTGCATAGGAACAGACAAAATAAATACCGCGGTATCATAGAACCCGCGGTACCATAGGAAGGGAGTATACACGTTAGCCTCACGGGACACCGCCACCGGACGCAATTACGAACAATTTCGATG
>NZ_CAHJWD020000540.1 GCF_903642095.1 Bathymodiolus brooksi thiotrophic gill symbiont
CCAACGTCTATCCCAACGTCGGTAAAAAAAGCAGAGAATAGAAAATCTAACGTGGTTGTCAATCTCTCCAGTAAACCCCTAAATTCAGCCGAATCATCGTTGCTTTCTAAGGGTTTAAATTTTTGTCCAAATCCTCCTAAAATAAATGTTCGTGAACTCGATGAAGACCTGGATCAATTTGCACGACGGCTTAGAATTAAAGAATATTTTCATTCAAAGAAAGAAACCAGTGAAGACCTATCAACAGACGAATCGGACATAAAAGAAGTCACTGATATTCCTAGATTTGTCAAGAAAAGTAATTGGATCCCGAAACCTAGCAAAAATACCAGGCTAGAATCGGTCATTAACCTAATTAAGTCAGATATCAAACACAATGTTGACGTACATGTCCCCAAGACCGACAACTTAACACAGGCAGAAAGATCAGCCCTTAGGGATATACATGAAAGAGATGATATTATTATTAAGCCAGCAGATAAAGGGAGTGCAGTAGTAGTCATGGATAAAACGACATATATACAAGAAGCAGAAAGACAACTGTCCGATTGTCGATTCTACGAAAAATTAGATTCTGACCCTACACTAGATTTTACGCAGAAGATCATACGAGCCTTAGAGGCTATGCATGCTCGTGGCCACTTAGACAATAAGACCATGGAGTACCTTACTCCAGAGGATCCCAAGCCAGGCCGTTTCTATCTGCTGCCTAAAATTCACAAGGAAAACAATCCGGGGAGACCGATTGTATCAGCCAATGGTCACCCAACTGAAAAGATATCGGAATTTATTGATTTTCACCTTCGGCCGTTCGTTGAAAACCTTCCATCACACATCAAAGATACTACCGACTACTTGAAGAAAATGGAAAATTTAGCCATTCCAGAAAATACCACGCTTGTTACCATGGATGTAACTTCCCTTTACACGAACATTCCCCATGATGACGGAATTGCCGCATGCAGAAAAATATGGGAACAACGAACAGATCAAGAACCTCCGACAGAATGTTTAGTAGAGATGCTTACACTAGTTCTAAAAAACAACAATTTTACTTTTGACGGAAATCACTATCTTCAAATAAATGGGACAGCTATGGGAACGAACA
>NZ_CAHJWD020000541.1 GCF_903642095.1 Bathymodiolus brooksi thiotrophic gill symbiont
CGTAAGATTAACATAATGATAGATATTTTCTAAAATGTACAAAATATAATTTAACAGCCAATTATATGAATTAATAATAAAATTATATTATATTACGACATTTATTAAATTTATCTTTGTTTTTCAGGTGTGAGATTATCGTCTCTGGTATTCTACCTCGTGGGCGAGACCTATATCGAGTTGAAAAGGGTGTGGCCATCCAAGCACCTTTGCTTAACCTGCTTAACAGGAAAGCTGGATACATCAACGAGAGGTTGAGGTATATAGCGTCAAGTCTGCCTAGGCTTACCTATACACCCCATCCTCGTTTTGTAGTTGATAGTGTCATCCAGCGAAGCCTGTTGTGCAAGGATGGTCTCCATTTCAGCTCGAGAGGGTCTGTCCAAGTTGTAGCTGACTTAGAGAAGGCTATCTCTACAGTGCGTGCTTCCCTCCATGCAGCTCAGAAGAGACCAGTTGTTTCCAGACCTGCCACTCCACGACCTGTAGTTACACCAAGTGAAGACACAAAGACTGTATCCTTTTCGTATAGGGACGCTCTTCTTACTACTTTTCAGATTCTACAGCCAGTGAGCGTACCTTTGTTTAACATAGACAACTTTCCAGCTTTATCTCCAGTTTCATATGCTTCTAACATTTTATCTTTATTTACAGCCAGGCCAACAGTAGTTTCTGTTACAGGTTCCACCAGGCCGACAGTAGTTTCTGTTACAGGTCCCCCCAGGTCAGCAGCTGTTTCTGTTACAGGTTCCACCAGGCCGACAGTAGTTTCTGTTACAGGTCCCCCCAGGTCAGCAGCTGTTTCTGTTAC
>NZ_CAHJWD020000542.1:0-446 GCF_903642095.1 Bathymodiolus brooksi thiotrophic gill symbiont
CGGTCTATTAGACAACCCTTAAATTTTATATTGGTTTTTCTAAAGAGGCCCCGCGTTTAATTATTCATACGCGTGCCAGTGAAGTGGGTATTCGATACGTGAAGTAATCATGAAGGCATTAACCCCAATGATCAGACAAGTTGAAACATGAATGTATTTACGACACATGCACTTAGGTGAACTCCAGGTGATTTAAATATAAACATAATACACAAAAACCGATACCAAGTATTGCTAAATTGATTTCAACCGTACCAGACTCCAATGTTAAAAAATGCAGATTATGTTAAAAAACAACATATATTTTTGTACCCGTGTACTGTAACTTTATTCATGTTCCTAAAACAAGTCTGGGCACGACCATTTATAACTTCCATCTTTAATTTCTATCTATGTTACTCTGTTATTTCTATAAAGACATATAAAACAACATCCTTAAGCGCTGT
>NZ_CAHJWD020000542.1:568-882 GCF_903642095.1 Bathymodiolus brooksi thiotrophic gill symbiont
GTGCTTAGGCCACACACAACCTCTGCCACGACCGTTAGGTCAGTGGCCCAACACCACACCCCATCCTTCAGTGTCACACCGATGGTTTCAATCAGCTCCATTTTTTGAACGTGAGTGGTATCGTATGAGGGTAAACCCTCACACCACTCCACGGCTTTTCTGATACAGCCCTCCATTGACTCCTCGTCCAGGAACGTTGAAGCCAACGGCATGACATAGAGATGCCTTAATCTAATGTGATCTTTATCAACATAGACCTGCATTTTCGTCTCTTGGATGATGGTAGCTTAAATAAAACATGTTTTTATATGGAG
>NZ_CAHJWD020000543.1 GCF_903642095.1 Bathymodiolus brooksi thiotrophic gill symbiont
TTATACAACGTTAATTAAGCAGTTCAACAAACAACTTTTTCATGAATGGTTAACTCGTGACCTGTAGTAAAATATTCCTACACATTGTAAATACACGTTGGGTGTGTTCGTTGATTCATATATGGATTCGCCGACAATTTCCGCTTTTGTTTGTCTATAAACAAGAACGGTCGAATCATATGTTTTCAATGAATGAATCAAACGACGAAAAGAAAAGCTCCATCCGGACGGGCAGTATTAACTAGAACCACCCGAAAGGACAAGCACCGAAAGTACAGACCAATTAGTGAAATGAGGAATGCGTTAAAACTAAACCAATAGTTCTTTGAAGGGTTAAAATATCGTGATCGATCAGTCATGAGTTGAACAATTCGCATCACGGTTGTTCAAAAAAAGTTTTACTTTAGGTTCTTATAATCTGACAAAAATATACTGTTAACAATTATCCGACAAAATTAAGACTCAAAATCAAGTTTTTTTGGTCTGATAAAAATGGTGTGGTTGGTTCAAAATTGTCGTTCAAATAAATGTCTGTAATTCCTAAAATCCCCAGAGCTTCAGGGGGGGGGGCTTCGCCCCCCTGGACCCCCTACTAGGGCTCTGCCCTGGACCCGCTGGGGACCTTAAGAGGTCCCCAGATCCCTCTCCTACTCACGCCCCCCCTAATCCCAAATCCTGGATCCGCCCCTGGTTACAGTATTATAATACCAATGACGTAGGTCCCGGCCCCCGTATCCACTTCACACGTGTTACAGTATTATAATACCAATGACGAAGGTCCCGGCCCCCGTATCCACTTCACGTGTTACCAGTGGCGGATTTAGAGGGGGGCGTGCGGGGCGTGCGCCCCCCCTAAAATTCGCAAAGCATATGTTATACAACGTTAATTAAGC
>NZ_CAHJWD020000544.1 GCF_903642095.1 Bathymodiolus brooksi thiotrophic gill symbiont
TAAAATTACAATAAATAAAAAGTTTCGATTGGATTTTAATGCAAGAGTAATACAACCAGAACATTATAATGTTCAGGCTTGGGGCAATTGGGGTGGTTATTTTATTGATAATTTTAGAAGGCACAAAGGGTATGGCAAGATTTATATTAAAAATAATCCTCCAGCCTTAAATAATCATACTTTCGTTTCAATTTGTAACGATAGTAAAAAAATACATAAACTAATAGGTAATTTAAAAATAAATAATAATGTAGACATACTTAATAATTCGTTGAAAAAAATGTTTGATTGTCAAGAATTAGATGTAATTAACGATGAAATTATGTTGAAAGTTCAGGGCAACTTTACAAGGCTATCAAACTTTGGGGATGGCATTCGTCATTTTATTAATATTTTTGTTATTTTGTTGTCAAACAAGAGTGATACAATTTATTTAGATGAAATAGACAACGGCATTCACTATTCAAAACTTGATGAATTGTGGGAAGTGATTTTACAAACTTCTAAAGAATTAGATGTTCAGGTATTTGCCACTACTCATTCTAAAGAATGTATTGAGTCCTATGTGAGGGTAGCAAAAAAATTAGAGGATACAGGGGCTGGATTAATTGAATTTGGAAAAAAAGATGACCAAATACAAAGTATTGTGCTTGATTACAACGAAATGATTAGCGAAGTTGATAGTGGCATGGAAGTCCGAGGTTGGTAATGAGAATTTTTTGTGAAGGGGATGCTGATAAGAGATTTATTGTTGGACTATTACAACATTTAGAAAGCATTGGACAATTAAAGCCTAAGCCAGAATACGGCAAATATATTTTCTCAAAAAATTGCAAAAGTAAATTATTAAAAATAGATAATTACAAAAAAGAAGGCAAGCTTATTGGTACAAAAATTAAAAAAGCATTGTTTATCTTTGATGCGGATTTTGAAAATGATGACAAAACTGGTGGCTTGGAAAATAGTAAAAATGCAATAAAGCAACTTATACGAGATTTAGACTGGGATATTGAAACTTATTATTATATTTTTGATAAAAATTTAGATGATTTTATTGTCAAAACCCTTGATGAAAGGCAACAAAAATGTTTTGAAGTATTTGATAAATGCTTAGATATCCAAGACAAAAATAAGAATAAGAAAATATCAACTTGCATTTATAAAAAGTTATACCCTCAAGCACCTTATGATTTTTCGCATCCAAATTTTGACCCTTTAAAACAAAAACTAACCAAATTATTTCAATGAATAGAATTACTAAAATATTTAACGCTTTAAAAACCGAAGGGAAAAAGGCATTTATTCCTTTTATCACTGCGGGCGATAGCGGGCTGGATAACACTTTTGAACTGATGCAGGTTTTGGTTAAAAATGGGGCGGATGTAATTGAACTGGGTGTGCCATTTTCGGATCCGATGGCAGATGGCCCAGTGATTGCTAAATCGCATGAACGGGCAGTGGCAGATGGGGTGAGTTTGCGTGATGTGTTGGCGTTGGTTAAAAAATTCCGACAAGGCAACGACACCACGGCGATTGTGCTGATGGGTTATCTTAATCCGATTGAAGTTTTTGGCTATCAGGCGTTTGCCAAAGCGGCACAAGAAAGTGGCGTGGATGGGGTGCTGGTGGTGGATATGCCACCTGAGGAAGCGTGTGATTTAAAGGCGTGTTTAAATAACTCGGGGGTTGATTTTATTTTCTTAGTCGCCCCAACTACGACCGATAAACGCTTAAAATCTTTGGCAAATATTGCTTCAGGCTTTGTTTATTTTGTTGCCCTTAAGGGGGTAACAGGTGCGGGGCATTTGGATGTTGATTTGGTCAGAACGCATCTTTTAAGAATTCGTCAAATGATTGATTTGCCTATTGGTGTTGGCTTTGGCATTAAAGATGCTAAAAGTGCAAAAGCAGTATCCGAGCATGCTGATGCCGTTATTGTAGGCTCATCACTGGTTGCATTTGTTGAACAATATGCTGATGATAAGGCTAAAATGTTGGCAAGTGTTGGTGCATTAGCGCATGAAATTTCGAATGCAATTAAATAAGGAGCAATAACAATGAGTTGGCTAGAAAAAATCCTACCTTCTATCACTAGTGTGGCGAAGAAAAATATTCCAGAGGGCTTGTGGAGTAAGTGTCCTGAGTGCGAAACCACGATTTATTCGGAAGAATTAAAAGCATTAAATTATGTTTGCTCTAAGTGCGACTATCATATGCGTATTTCTGCTCGTGTGCGGCTTGACAGTTTTTTAGACGAAGAAGGGCAACAAGAAATTGCACCAAATTTAACTGCAATTGACCCTTTGAAATTTAAAGACCAAAAAAAATATAAAGAACGCCTTGTTTTAGCACAAAAAAACACCAATGAAAAAGATGCTTTAGTGGTGAAAAGTGGCACACTGCACGGTATGAATGTTGTTGCCGTTGCCTTTGAATTTAAGTTTATGGGTGGCTCTATGGGTTCTGTGGTGGGGGAAAAATTTGTGCGTGCTGCCCAACTCAGTATGGAAACTGGGGCACCGCTCATCTGCTTTTCGGCATCAGGTGGTGCGCGTATGCAAGAGGGCTTATTCTCGCTAATGCAAATGAGCAAAACTGCGTTAATATTGAAATTATTGAATGATAAAAAAATCCCCTTTATCTCAATTTTGACCGACCCAACTATGGGGGGCGTGTCTGCCAGTTTTGCTATGCTTGGTGATATTCACATTGCCGAACCTAATGCGCTTATCGGCTTTGCTGGCCCTAGAGTGGTGGAGCAGACAGTGCGAGAAGAATTGCCGTCAGGCTTTCAGCGTAGTGAATTTTTGCTTGAAAAAGGTGCGATTGATATGATTGTCCATCGCCAAGATTTACGCAATAAAGTGCATCAGTTATTGCAAGCATTACATGGATAAATATAAGTTATTTTATAAACTCATGCACGCAAATGGCACACTGGTTGATGAATCAGGCGCTGTCCCTTTGGTATTTGAGATTGGCGATGGGCAACTTGACCCTTGCCTAGAATCTTGCGTTAAAGAAGCTAAAATTGGCAAACTACAAACTTTTTTATTAAGTGCTGATGAGTCTTTTGGTCAGATTTATGACGAAGCCATTCAAGTGATGAATCGTAGTGAATTTCCTAAAGATATGCACCTTAAAATTGATGTTGCTGTTGAATTTAAAACGCCAACAGGAGACTCGTTTGTAGGCTGTATTGACAAAATTGATGGCGATGAGATTACCGTGAATTTTAACCACCCCTTGGCAGGTTGCGATGTTTCGTTTCAAGTAGAAATACTTGAAAAACATGAAAATTCTTCTCAATGAAAGTCTTACTTGCCAATCCACGAGGCTTTTGTGCAGGAGTAGAGCGTGCTATTGAAATCGTTGAGCGTGCGTTAGCGCTTCATGGTGCGCCTATTTATGTGCGTCACGAAGTAGTGCATAACAAATTTGTAGTGGACAGCCTGAAAGCCAAAGGTGCGATTTTTGTTGAAGAAATTAATGAAGTGCCGACAGGCAAAGTGGTCATTTTTAGTGCACACGGTGTATCAAAAGCAGTGCGTCAACAAGCTGACGAATTGGGTGCAATTATTTATGATGCCACTTGTCCGCTGGTAACCAAAGTCCATAAAGAAGTGGTGCACAAACAAAAACAAAATCATCAGGTTGTCTTGATTGGACACGAAGGCCATCCTGAAGTAGAAGGCACGCTTGGGCAATCGGCTCAAGGTGCAAGGATTGAGTTGATTGAAACCATTGCAGATGTAGATAAGTTGAATTTAGACAGCAAGCACCTTTCTTATACAACGCAAACCACCTTATCTATTGATGATACTCAGCAAATTGTTAATGCGTTAAAGCGTAAATTTCCTGAGATTGAATCCCCACAAAAAGATGATATTTGTTATGCCACACAGAATCGACAAGATGCTGTAAAAACACTTATGCAAGATTCTGATGTGTTACTGGTGCTAGGTTCTAGCAACTCTTCCAATTCAAATCGCCTTAGAGAAATTGCCGAAAAAATGCAAAAAAATGCCTATCTCATCGATGGCGCAAAAGAGATTCAAGCAAACTGGCTAGAAGGAGTAGGCACGGTAGGGGTAACCGCTGGTGCATCAGCCCCTGAAATTTTGGTGCAAGAAGTGGTTGATTATTTACGCAACCACAATGCAACTGAAATTATAGAAATCAGTGGCGCAAAAGAAAATGTGCGATTTCCAATACCTAAGCCGTTAAGATAGGAGAAAAAAATGTTAAAAACAGCGTTAATTTGTGGTTCGTATGCCTTTGATTCCATTATGGTTTTCCACGATCAATTTAAAAATCACATTCTGCCAGATAAGGTGCATATACTCAATGTCTCTTTTCTCGTGCCAACCCTACGCAAAGAATTTGGCGGTTGTGGTGGTAATATTGCCTACAATCTCCATTTATTGGGCGTTAATTCAGTGCCAATGGCAACAGTGGGCGAGGATTTTACCCCCTATATGAACTGGATGGAATCTCAGCACATGAACACTACACATATCAAAGTAATTAAAGGCACTTACACAGGTCAAGCCTTTATTACTACCGATATGGACGATAACCAAATTACCGCTTTCCACCCAGGTGCAATGAGCGAATCTCATCAAAATAAAGTTATTGATGCCAATGCTGTTGATATTGGCATTGTCTCACCCGATGGACGCGATGGTATGATTGCACATGCGAAACAGTTTGCAGATAGTAACATCCCTTTTATTTTTGACCCCGGTCAAGGGATGCCAATGTTTTCAGGTGCAGAATTAATCACTTTTATCGAACAAGCCACTTATATTGCTGTCAATGACTACGAATCCCAAATGCTGCAGGATAAAACCAATCTCAGTTTGTCAGAAATTGCTTCAATGGTCAAAGCACTCGTTATTACCAAAGGTGCTAAAGGCAGTGAAATTCACATTAATAGTGAAATCATCAATATCGACCCCGCCACACCCAGCGCTACACAAGACCCAACTGGCTGCGGTGATGCTTACCGTGCAGGCCTATTATATGGCTTAATGAATAATTTAGATTGGAAAACTACGGGGCAACTTGCAGGGTTGCTAGGTGCAATTAAAATCGCCCATCTTGGCACGCAAAACCATCAATTTGATTTGGCTGAAATAGAGCGTTTGTATCAACAGAATTATGCTGAACCTTTGTTTTGAGTTATGACAGTTATTGGTATTAAAAATAGATAAAGAAACAACAGGTTTTTATTAAAAAATCATGTGAATGTATCTGATTTTTTCTAATACAGCGTATAAAGGCAATAGTGTCAGTTAAGGAAAAAAATATGCATGAAGAGCCTTATATGGATAGGCGAACGCCAGAAGATTGTATTGAAAATTAATGTAAAACAATCGGTATTATTTGTGATAATTGGAGGCAAGTAAAATTCAATTATTCTTATTGAAATTCTAAAACTGGTATTATTCTTTTAACTTACAACTTAAATTATATTAAAAATGAAAAAACACATCGTAACAATACTTTTTTTGTCGTCATTAGCAACCTCTGCCAATGCAGTAACAGGATGTGGACTCTTATATTTTTTTTTACCCCCTGCTTACAGAGCAGATTTAATGACCTGTTCTCATGGTGGGATAGAAAGGGAGGAGGGCTATTTTGTGATGTCAGAAGAAGACTCATACGGCCCTGATTGTATTTTCAAGGTCTTTCCTTTTAATAATCCAGAAAAATTCACCGTCCTCAGAATGCAACAAAATTATTGTGCTTTAGAAGCAGGCGCTATTCATGTAGAGCAAATAACTGCCACACCACCCTCATTAAAGGCTCAATACACAACACACGAAGGTGCTTATTTCACAGGGTTTTCAGGAGATGTTACCTTTAAGGGTTTCAATGAATAGGATTTTTTTAATCACACAAGATTTTATTTTATGAACAATGACTGACTTATGAGTTAAGTCATCATAACAGTGCAAACTACTGCATAGCGTAAAAACACTAAGCAGCTACTTTAAACAAACCTTCTTTTAACAAATTCCTAGCTGTTCTATTCGTGGACTTTTTGTATACAAGGGGGTTAGTGTTAATTAAAATCCATCTGCCATAAATCATTAAAATTAAGGCGTTTGAATTTTATAAAATATTACTCTTGTTCTTGATTGCCAAGAGTGCAAACTCTATTCTTGTTGTCATTTTATTGCCTTACTTTCCAATTCATAAAATATCTTGATTAAAATAAAGTGTTTTATGATGTTTTTGTTAGTGGACTCGCTATATTCATTTTATTTTTGAAAATAGTATTAACGATGAGTGTAAATACTAGCACCATTTGTAATAAAGACAGGCAATTGTTTTTGTTATTTTTAGCAGTATTTTGATTTTAATTCAATGACCTTGTCAATAAGTAAAACAATCTTATCAAAGAAAAAAGCAATTACGATAATAATAAGACACAGTAAAGAAAACACCTTGCTGGTCAAGATTTAAACATACTCACTAATTTATATAAGGCCAAAGAACTAGATCTTCTTACTACGCATTTTAGCAATCATTTGCAACTGTGCCATTGACTCAGCAAGAGCTGCTTGTGTTGCTGAAATATCTTGCCCACCTTCGGCGTTTGTCATTGCTTCTTCTGCGCGTTGTTTGGCTTCTAGGGCTTTAGATTCATCTAAATCATTGGCTCTGATTGCAGTATCGGAAAAAATGGTTACTGTATCGGGTTGCACTTCAACAACACCGCCAGACACATAAATAGATTGAATGCCGCTTTCTGTTTCAATACGGACTTCGCCGGGTTTTAAAACTGATAAGAGTGCCATGTGCTTTGGATAAATACCTAATTCACCTGTTGATGCAGGTGCAAATACGCACTTTGCCTCACCTGAATAGAGTGATTCAGTGGCGCTCACGATATCGACATACATACTTGACATTTATGCGTTCTCCATTGCTTTTTTGCGAACTTCATCAATTGAACCCATCATATAAAATGCTTGCTCAGGTAAATCATCCATATCACCATCAAGAATTGCTTTAAAGCCAGAAATTGTGTCTTTTAGGGAGACATATTTCCCTGGGGCGCCAGTGAATACTTCTGCTACGAAGAATGGCTGAGACAAGAAGCGTTGAATCTTACGAGCACGAGAAACGGATTGCTTGTCTTCTTCAGATAATTCATCCATACCTAAAATCGCAATAATGTCTTTAAGTTCTTTGTATCGTTGTAGCACGCCTTGTACGCCACGGGCTACATTGTAATGTTCTTCACCAACGATTAATGGGTCTAATTGACGAGAAGTGGAATCTAGGGGATCTACTGCAGGGTAAATACCTAATTCTGCAACTTGACGAGACAAAACAACGGTGGCATCCAAGTGTGCAAAGGTTGTGGCTGGTGAGGGGTCTGTTAAATCATCTGCAGGTACATATACTGCCTGAATTGAGGTGATTGACCCCTTTTTAGTTGAAGTAATGCGTTCTTGTAATGCCCCCATTTCACTTGCTAGCGTTGGCTGGTAGCCTACTGCTGAAGGCATACGACCTAATAGTGCAGATACTTCTGTGCCAGCGAGGGTATAACGATAAATGTTGTCAATAAATAATAATACATCACGACCTTCGTCACGGAAATATTCTGCCATTGTTAAACCTGTAAGTGCAACACGCAAACGGTTGCCCGGTGGTTCATTCATTTGACCGTAAACAAGAGAGA
The DNA here is from genome assembly GCF_903642095.1 of Bathymodiolus brooksi thiotrophic gill symbiont. GTDB lineage: Bacteria > Pseudomonadota > Gammaproteobacteria > PS1 > Pseudothioglobaceae > Thiodubiliella. The sequence continues at coordinate 7,703 of NZ_CAHJWD020000544.1, forward strand.
CTTTGTCTAAAACATTGGATTCTTTCATTTCGTGATAGAAGTCGTTGCCTTCACGAGTTCGCTCGCCAACACCTGCAAATACGGAATAACCTGAGTGTTCAATCGCAATGTTACGAATGAGTTCCATCATATTAACGGTCTTACCAACGCCTGCACCGCCGAACAAACCGACTTTACCTCCTTTGGCGAATGGGCAAACTAGGTCAATTACCTTGATGCCTGTTTCTAATAATTCTGCTGCGGGAGCTAACTCATCATAAGCAGGGGCAGGACGATGAATTTCCCATTCAGCCTCTGGATTGATATCACCTGCATTGTCAATCGGCTCGCCTAAGACATTCATGATGCGACCTAATGTCTTTGTGCCTACTGGCACTTTAATGGCGGCACCTGTGTTGGCAACTTCAAGCCCTCTCTTCAAGCCTTCTGAACTGCCCATTGCAATGGTGCGTACCACATTGTCGCCTAATTGCTGTTGCACTTCTAGCGTTAACCCTGTTTCAGTAACCACTAAAGCGTCATAAATACTTGGAATATTGTTTTCTGAAAATTCAACATCGATAACTGCGCCGATAATTTGTGTAATTTTTCCGTTGCTCATTTTGTTCTTCCTCTTTTTTAAACTCTTAATTGCTGTTAAACTTACACCGCAGCAGCGCCACTAACAATCTCAGAAATTTCTTGAGTAATTGCCGCTTGCCTTGCTTTGTTGTAAACCAATTCTAAATCTTTCACCATATCACCTGCATTGTCAGTCGCACTATTCATTGCAATCATACGAGATGACTGTTCGCAAGCAATATTTTCAACCAAACCTTGATAAACCAAAGCCTCAATATAGCGTATTAACAATGCACTCAATGCTTCTTGGGCATCTGGCTCATATAAGTAATCCCAGTGATGGTTCATACCTTCTACTTCGCCTGCAACCATCGGCACTAACTGTGTTATCGTTGGTGCTTGCGTCATTGTGTTTTCAAATCTGTTGTAGGCAACTGATAATTGCTGAATTTCGCCTGCATCATAAGCATCTAACATCACTTTTACTGTGCCTAATAAATCATCAAAATGCGGGGCATCGCCTAAATCTGTTAATACAGATTTTATGGTTAATCCTGTATTTTTGAAAAATGAAGTGGCTTTTTTACCAATCGTGCAAATATCAATTTCAACGCCTTGTGCTTGATAATCAGCCATTGTTTTTAGCAGACTTCTAAATAGGTTTGTGTTTAAACCGCCACACAAACCTCGATCGCTAGAAATAATAATAATACCAATGCGTTTGACAGTATCTGCTTTTTTCATATACGGGTGTTCAAATTCTGAATGCACATAAGCCAAGTGTCCAATGACCTTAATAATCTTCTCAGAATAAGGGCGAGAAGCCGTCATTCTGTTTTGTGCTTTTTTCATTTTAGAGGCCGCCACCATTTCCATTGCCGAAGTAATCTTCTGAGTATTTTTAATACTCGCAATTTGCGTTCTAATTTCTTTTCCGCCTGCCATTATCTACTCTACTTTACCAAGTGTGGTTTGTTTTAAAATCATCAATTGCTGCTTGTAATTCACCAGCAATATCATCGTTATAATCGCCTGTTTTGTTAATCTTATCCATTAACACAGTTTGGTTTGCACTCATATAAGAAAGCAATGCCGCTTCAAAATCAACTATTTTATTGACATCAATATCATCTAATGAACCTGAGTTGGCTGCAAATAATGAAGTTGCCAATTCAGCCACTGATAATGGTGAATATTGGTTTTGCTTCATTAGCTCTGTAACCCGTTGACCGCGATCAATTTGTGCTTTTGTTTCTGCATCAAGGTCTGATGCAAACTGTGCAAATGCTGCCAATTCACGATACTGAGCAAGGTCAAGACGAATGCCACCACCCAACTTTTTAATAATGTTAGTTTGCGCTGCACCACCGACTCGAGAGACGGACAAGCCTGCGTTAATCGCTGGACGAATGCCCGCATTAAACAAGTCAGTTTCTAGGAAAATCTGACCATCGGTAATAGAAATTACATTGGTTGGTACGAATGCGGATACATCTCCTCCTTGAGTTTCAATAATTGGCAAGGCGGTCAATGAACCTGTTTTACCTTTAACTTCGCCATTTGTGAATGCTTCAACATAGTCTGCATTCACACGCGATGCCCGCTCAAGTAAACGAGAGTGCAAGTAAAATACATCGCCTGGATAGGCTTCACGACCCGGTGGACGCTTCAATAATAAAGAAACTTCACGATAAGCCCATGCTTGCTTGGTTAAATCATCGTAAACGATTAACGCATCTTCACCACGGTCACGGAAGTATTCACCCATTGCACAACCTGCATAAGGGGCAATATATTGGAGCGCTGCTGAGTCAGAAGCACCTGCTGAGACGATGATGGTATTTTCTAATGCACCATGCTCTTCTAATTTGCGCACAACAGCTGCCACTGAAGAGTCTTTTTGACCAATGGCAACATATACGCATTTAACACCTGTGTCTTTTTGATTGATGATGGCATCAACTGCCACAGCTGTTTTGCCTGTTTGTCTGTCGCCAATAATCAACTCTCGTTGTCCGCGACCTACTGGTACCATTGCGTCAATCGCCTTAACGCCAGTTTGAATTGGCTGGTCAACAGATTGACGGTCAATAACACCCGGTGCAACAATTTCTAGTGGGCGCGAGTGTTGTGTGTCAATATCACCTTTGCCGTCAATTGGCTTGCCCAGTGGATTGACAACACGACCTAGCATTGCTTCGCCAACAGGTACTTCCATTAGGCGATTAGTGCATTTAACAGTATTACCTTCAGAAATGTGCAGATAATTGCCTAGCACTACTGCACCAACTGAATCTTGTTCTAAGTTAAGCGCCATACCAAATGTTTTGCCAGGGAATTCAAGCATTTCACCAAACTGAACATCGGCCAAACCATGAATACGAACAATGCCATCACTAACACTAATAACTGTTCCTTCTGTGCGTGCCTCGGCTGCAAAATCAAAACCTTCTATTTGTTTTTTAATTAAATCACTAATTTCGCTGGCGTTTAATTGCATAACTCTTCCTCTTTAATAATATTATAAATTTTTAAATTAATAAGTAACTGATAGATGCGAACCCAGCTCGTTTACTCGAGCTTGGATTGACAAATCAATCACTTTATCACCTTCTTTAACCACTAAGCCACCAACTAGACTTTCATCTACTTTAATATCAATATTGACTGCTGTGTTGTATTTATTTGACAAGTCACTAACGATTTGCCCTTCTTCTTTTTTGTTTAATTCGTAAGCACTAACAACATGAAATGTTTTGGTATCACCGTTAAGATTAGTCATTGTTTCAAACAATTCTAAAATAGCTGGTAAAGCCTCCATGCGTCCATTCTTTAACAACAAACTAACAAACGATGCCTCTTGTTTGCTTAACGATCTGTTTAAAGCCGACTTAAACACTGCTACCATGGTTTTAATTTTGTCAGATTTGGTCGAACTGGGTGAGGCAACAAATGCACGCATTGTTGCGTCTTCAGCAGTCAGTGCACCTACTTCTAAAACTTCTTTCCAGTCGGCATAAGACTTATTTTGCTGTGCAATCTCAAAAATTGCATTGGCATAAGGTTTGGCGATTGTTGTTAGTTCCATTGGGTCAGCCTATAAGGTTTGTGATAATTTTTCTAACATACCTTGGTGTGTCTTAGCATCCACTTCTTTCCCTAGGACGGAACGCACACCTTGCATAACTAAGCCAGACACTTGGTCTTTTAACTCATTGCGCACTCGTTGAGACTCTTGCTCAATTTCTGTTTGCGCTTGTGTTTTAATGCGTTGCGCTTCTTGAGAGGCGACACCTTTAGCGTCTTCAACTATGTTGGACGCTTGCTTGGTGGCATTGGCAATAATTTCAGAGGCTTGATCTTTGGATTGGTTTAGCATTTCTTGTGCTTTTTGTTGTGCCTCTTTGTGTTCTGACAATCCTCGTTCTGCTGCAATTAAACCACTTTCGATGCGTTTTTTACGCTCTTCCATAGCCGCTACAATTGGCGGCCACACAAACTTCATGCAGAACCATGTAAACATGGCGAACATGATCATTTGCCCAAACAAAGTTGCATTGATGTTCATAGTCTTATGCCTTTAAAATAATAACTTATACAGCAAAAACTAAATACAAGCCAATTGCAAGTGCAATAATCGGCAATGCATCAACTAAGCCCATGACAATGAACATTTGTGTTCTTAGCATAGGTAATAACTCAGGTTGACGAGCCACACTTTCTAAAAATTTTGACCCTAAAGTGCCAATGCCAATTGCTGCACCTAGTGCACCTAAGCCCATTGCTACTGCACCTGCTAAAAATATTATACTTTGTTCCATTTTCTTACTCCTTTTTTAAAAAAATTAGTGCTCTTTTTGGTGAGCCATATCCATATACACAATTACCAGAGTCATAAAAATAAACCCTTGTAATAATACAATTAAAATGTGAAAAATTGCCCATGGCAGTGATAATGACCACTGTATCCAATATGGAAATAGTGCGATTAGGATGAAAATTAACTCACCTGCGTACATATTGCCAAATAATCGTAAAGCCAAAGAAACTGGCTTGGCTAAAAGACCAACACCCTCTAATAATAAATTCACTGGTAGCATGACTTTACCGAATGGATGAAAGGCCAGTTCGGAGGCAAAACCACCAGCGCCCTTTTCTTTAATAGAGTAGTAAATCATTAAAATAAATATACCTAAGGACATACCAAAAGTGGCATTTGGGTCTGCAGTTGGCACTACTTTTAGATAGTCAACCCCTATCCATGATGCGATTTTTGGTAATAAATCTATTGGTAATAAGTCCATCGTATTCATGAGAATAATCCAGATGAAGCAAGTTAGGGCAAGTGGTGCAACCAGTGGATTGTTCCCGTTAAAGGAGCCACGAATATTTTCATTTACAAAGTCAATAATACTTTCAATGAAATTTTGGAAACCACTGGGCGTGTTAACCGTCATATTTTTACCAGCAAGATAAAATACAGCTAAGAATAATGAGCCTAATATAAATGAAAATCCTAGCGTATCAAGGTGAAGCGCCCAGAATCCCATCTCTTTCGCTTGTTCTGCGCTATGTGCAATGCCCCAATGACCATCAGGGAATTGACCGTATGTTAAATTTTGTAGGTGATGTTTAATGTATTCGCTAGAAGTCATTAAACCATTTGTTGCCGACATTATTTTTATTTAACCTTATCTATTAAAAAACCAATTAACCCAAAAACCAATCCAAAAATTAAAGCCTCTGAATTTAACTCTAATAGAAAAAAACCGATTAGAATTAAACCAGCAACCATCATCATCCGTGTTATGACACTAACTACCATCATTACCACGCTCGTTTGTGCATCCATCGTCATATTATTTGAGCATTTCTGCGTATGTCTGTTAATCAGCATGGTATTAATCAAGCTGATGGCACCCCCATAAAATGCAGAAATTCCCGCATCTACTGTAGAAAAATAAGCAATAGATGTTAATACAATGGCTAATTGAATTTTTGGCATATTGTTGTTCATTGCCAAAACCTCAAAATATCACAAACCTAGTAAAAAATGTGAATTATACAGTCTAAGCAACAAAGATTGAAAGCAATTTTATTGAGTTTTTATGTATTAAAATACAATGATATTCTTATAAACTTGACAATAAAAACAACACACTTAATAATAAAACTTTTATACAGATAATTTGGGGAAAGATATGGCACATATTGTTGTAATTGGTGCAAGCACAGGTGGACTGCCGTTTGCTTATGATATAAAGAAAACATTAGGTAAAGAACACGAAGTAACGGTTATTTCGAACAACCCAAATTTTAACTTTATTCCTTCAAATCCATGGCTAGCAGTTGGTTGGCGTTCTGAAAATGATATTAGTATTGAGCTTGAACCTAGATTAAAACGCAAGGGAATTAATTTAATTATTGGTGAGGCAACTGAAATTAAACCAGACGAAAATCAAGTTATGGTTAGCGACAAGGTGGTTGACTATGATTATTTGGTTTTAGCCACGGGTCCTAAATTAGCATTTGACGAAGTTGAAGGCTTAGGCCCAGAGGGGCATAGCATTTCTATTTGCACCACGGCACACGCCGAAATTGCCCGTCAAGAATGGGAAGATTTCTGTGCTAATGGTGGTGGCCCAATCGTTGTAGGTGCAGTGCAAGGTGCCTCTTGTTTTGGTCCTGCTTATGAATTTGCCGCAATTATGGATACTGATTTGAAAAAACGCGGTATTCGTGATAAGTGCCCCATAACTTTTGTTACTCCTGAGCCTTATATCGGGCATTTAGGTTTAGGTGGTATTGGTGATTCTAAGGGGTTGTTAGAATCTGAATTTAGACATCGCCACATTAAATGGCATACCAATTCTAAAGTTGATAAAGTTGAGGCTAACAAGGTAATTATTAGCGAATGTGATGACAAGGGTGAAGTGCTGAAAACGATTGAAATCGCCAGTAAGCATACTATGTTATTGCCAGCCTTTAAGGGCGTTGATACAGTTGCTAATTTGGCAAATGTTGCCTCTGGTTTTGTTAATCCTCGTGGCTTTGTAATGGTAAACGACTATCAGCAATCTCCCGTTAAAGACAATATTTTTTCGGTCGGTGTGAATATTGCTATCCCCCCTGTTGAGGCGACACCTGTTATGTGTGGCACACCTAAAACGGGCTATATGATTGAATCCATGGTAACCGCAGTGGTGCATAATATTGAAGATATGATTAATGGCGAAGCCCCATCAAATATTCCAACTTGGAATGCAGTTTGTATTGCTGATATGGGTGACACAGGTGCGGCGTTTATTGCCATGCCACAAATTCCACCGAGAAATGTAACTTGGGCAAAAAAAGGAAAAATGATGCATTTAGCAAAAATTGCCTTTGAGAAATTCTTTATTCGTAATATGAAAACAGGTAACTCAGAGCCTGCATATCAAAAATACATTTTTAAAATATTGGGTATTGAGCGTTTGAAGAAAAAATAGTTTTTACTTGGTTTTATCTTTATAGTGTGCCTAAGTTATCTTGGTATAAAAAGGTATGCCTAGTGGAATTTTAGGTTAATTTCCGTCATTAAAATGCATAAAAATGGGAAATAAATTTATTCAGTTTATAGTTATAATATTTATATAAAATCTCGCACAATTGTCATTTAACACAGCCCTAAAAGCATGCTGTTCGCCTAGCAACTAAACATCGCATTTTTAAGTTTTCAATAAAAACCCTTGTTTCACAGTCCACTTAGCCATTAATTGCAATCTACCTTAAGTAAGTGCTTTTTACAGCCTAGATTAATATGAAAATTTATCAATAAGAATTTAAATAAATGTCGCTACAATTGTATTCGGAGCGACAAGAGGCGTTGTTATATTTACAACTTATATTTAAATTAGGGAAGGTAGTTACCAGCGATACCCCAAAGATATTTTAATTTTTCTAGAAGACGGTTTAATGAAAGTATAACCTTCTCTTTCTAATTCTTCTACTCTATTCTCTGCTTTTGATGTGTCAGAATACATTAAACCAACCGTCCACCCACTTGCACTAAGATGGTCTACACCAAAATTTAATCCTTCGAAAACAGTAGTGCCATCAATTTCTCCAACTGAGGCGTTAGTACCATAATTTGCGATGAGACGAATAGAGTCATTAATATAGTATCTGCCACCAGCAGTATATCCAACTTTACTACCTATGATACCTGCTCCAGCAAATAATTCTATTTCTGAATTTATTGGTTTACTGATATTCGCACCAATGTTGCCACCGTAATTAACGCCTATACCAGTTTCAA
>NZ_CAHJWD020000545.1 GCF_903642095.1 Bathymodiolus brooksi thiotrophic gill symbiont
CACTTTTTTAGGGGTAAGTACAATTGACTCTCCTACTTTTTTAATTTCCACCTCATCGACATCAAAACGCATCGCCTTAGGCAGTCTTACTGCCTGAGAATTACCCGATTGAAATACTTTTGCTAACATAGCACACCTCTAAAAATATACACAAAAGTATATACTAAAATTTAGCTCAAACTTGGCTTATTAAATTTTTCAGTGGGCCTTACTCGTTGAAAAAATAAAAATTAGGCAGTAAGGCTAGCAAATAGTAATGGCAGTTGCTCGGGAAGTTTTTCAACATTATCAACCACGGTGTAATTATTTTCACCAAAAATGCGTTTTACATAGGTATCAGCATTTGGGTCTAGGGTTAGGCAATAAGTCAAAACGCCAGTGGAATAGAGCTCTTCTACGGCTTTTTTGGTGTCAAAACGAAGGTGTTGTGGGTCGTTTTCGTCAATGTCGGCAGGTTCACCGTCGGTAACAAGTAAAATCAATTTGCGTTTTTCATTTTGTTTGTGCAAGTGTGTGCCAGCGTGTCTGAGGGCTGCACCCATACGGGTAGACAGTCCGCCTTTCATACCTGCTAGGCGAGATTTGGCTTCATCGTCAAAGTGTTGGTTGAAGTCTTTGAGGCGGAAATATTGCACATCATGACGACCATCAGAGGCGAAACCGTGCAAGGCGAATGGGTCGCCAATGCCTTCAATAGCGGTTGAGACTAAAGTGGCTGCTTCTCGGGTGAGTTGCAAAACAGTTTTGTCTGAGCCTTCCATGGTTTCGTTAGTGGATTCTGATAAATCTAGTAACACGACAACGGATAAATCTCGGGTGTTAAGGACATTGCGCATGGTGATTCTTGGATTGGGTTGCTCACCCATACGAATGGCAATCATAGCATCAATAGCGGCATTAATATCCACTTCGTCACCATCTTCCATGCCTCGTTGGCGTTGCACGCCTGCGGGTGTGAGAAGGTCAATAATTTGGCGAATGCGGTGTGCAATTGGCTTGTATTCGGTCAAAATATTTTCAATATCTTCAGGATTACCTTTGGGTGCTCGGCGTTCGTAAATCGTTACCCAATCAGGGCGGTGTAATTGGATTTGATAATCCCATTCTTGGTAATGAAAAGGGTCGGAAATTGGCTCTTTGCCCATAATTTCGTTGAATGATTTAGCATTATCAGTTAAATCGTCTTCGTAAGCACGCATTAAATCGGTGCAAGTCCAAATTTCTTGTGCATCATCACCTGCCAGTTCACAATCTACTTCATGTGCCATCATTAGTGGGCTAACCTTATATCGGGTTTGCTTCTGACTGGCAGCCATATATTCAACACCCATGTCCCAATTAATATCTTCATAATGCCAAACAATACGATTGTCATCACGATAATCAATGCGGTAGCGTTCTAAAATTCTTAGACTTGGCACAGCTTTTTTACCTGCAAATAAATTGTATAATTCAATACCCATTAGCCAAGCAAAATGATTGTCGTCTTGATTGACTTCAATTTCGGCATGGAATTTTTTGGCAAATGCATTCAGTTGCTCATCTTTTCCAACAGCGCTATCATCTAATAATTGTAACGAAAAATTTTCTAAAACTGCCATAGTTGGGTGCTCAGCTGGTTCTTCATGCTGTAATTTCATTAATGAACACCACAATTTTTTCAGCCCTGGAAAGGCTTGCACTGCCTTGTATTCCACACGCGCATCTTCTAATAAACCAATAAAAAACATTTGTGCAGGCGACAGTTGTTCAGCAGACATTGGCTGATTGGTATACATTAAATGAGATGCCATATGTGCCACCGTAGCGCGATAAACTTCTAGCCCTTCAATAGTTGTTCCATCGGTTTTTATGTCATCAAGTGCATCAGGAACATAAAAAATACGGTCTTCAATATAAGGACGAAAATCGGTATAGTCCGCACCTGTTGGGCGAATGAAAAAATCACGCCCCCACAAAGCACGCAAATAAAAATTGAGTTTTCGCTGAACTCTGACAAACAACACGCCACGCCTTTCTTTTTCCAACATAGCACGAGAATCCGCAGATTCCAGCGCAAAATAAGCCGTTAAATTATTAAAATCTCGACGATAAGCTTTGGCACCAAAATTTGCCCAACGGCGTAAACCACTTAATGTTAATTTAGACAACAATTCATCAATATGCAATAACATCGGACGCAAACCCCGTGCAGCCGTTGATGCAAGTTGATGAATAAGCATTAAGTAACCACGAACCAATTGCGCATCGCCTAAATGTCTAGCCACAACAGGCAGGTTTGATAACAACAAGCCAATAACCTCACCAGAAGTCATTGATGATGCTTTCATAGCAGCCGTAACGCAATCAGGAATAATATCCTCGCCACATTCTTTAGCAATTTGAGGCATTACTTCTAAATAAATAATCACCAAATCATTGCCACGCCCCAAACCACAAAGCGCTTTTGCACCATCTAAATATTCTTTCAATCCAGCGGGAGAAATCACGCGTGCAGCATCTTGAAAAGTAGCGTCTAAAACACCCCTTACCTCAGGTGCGATTTTCTCTAAAAATTCAGCGTATTCTTCTAGTAATATTTTTGCCATAATTTATTACCTATTTAGGCACTAATTAACCTAAAAATGTCTGAACAGCCGCATGCAAGGTATCACGCATATCAGGATCATCAGTTAACGGTGTAATCATTGTCATACTACAAGCAGATTGTGCGTTAACGCCTTTGGCGATTAATTGACCTGCATAAACTAATAAGCGGGTGGAGATGCCTTCGTCTAAACCATGACCTTTGAGGTTTCTGGCACGGTGTGCGATTTGCACTAATTTTTCAGCCATTGCTTTGTCAACGCCTGATTCTTTGGCGACAATAGATACTTCTAATTCTGTTTCTGGGTAATCAAAATCTAATCCGCCAAAGCGTTGTTTGGTGGATTGTTTAAGGTCTTTCATCAGAGATTGATAACCGGGATTGTAGGAAATAACTAGCTGGAAATCTGGGTGTGCTTTAACCAGTTCGCCTTTTTTATCCAATGGCAGTTCACGACGGTGGTCGGTGAGTGGGTGAATGACAACGGTGGTGTCTTGACGCGCTTCAACGATTTCATCGAGGTAACAAATTGCACCGATGCGTGCTGCTGTCGTTAAGGGTCCATCTTGCCATTTTGTGCCGTCTTTGTCTAATAAAAAACGCCCAACCAAATCAGAGGCAGTCATATCTTCATTGCAGGCAACGCTGATTAATGGTTTGCCTAATTTATATGCCATATATTCAACAAAACGAGATTTACCACAACCTGTTGGCCCTTTGATCATCATTGGCATACGCACATCGTATGCTGATTGATAGAGGTCTATCTCGTTATCAACTGCCTCATAATAAGGCTCATCTTTAATTACATATTGTTTTGGGTCTATTTTTACATCACTCATTATTATCTCCGTTGATTTTATTCATCTTCATCATCTGTTTCACTATCGCCTGACCAGCCAACTGCTTTGGCTTTTTGAATGGCAATATCGTGAATTTTAAAATGTTTTTCACGCAATTCTGGCGGTAAATGGCTGGCTAAGCACCCGTATTTATCCCACTCATTATTCACTTTTTGCAATAGCGCATCAACACCTGCAAAGTTCCAGCCTTCACAGGTTTCGCTTTCATCAATTAAACCAAACACCCAAGCATCTCTAATAATTTTACCAATGGAGGTCATTCCTCCATTAATTTCATTGTTAATACCTACATATATATTTGGTTTTGCCATAGTTTTTTTTATTTTTAAAATATTCTTTGTCTTTAAAAGTCTATAAAAAACCTTTAAAGACAAAAAACCCCAACGATAAAGTCAGGGCTTTTCGTTAAAAATCAGTGGAAATTAAACCGTTTGACCACGGTAAACAACCATTGAAGTGCCTGCGCACTGAGCGAAATTGTCTAAACCTAACAAACGAACATGATTGTCCGGATGTGTAGTATGACAAGCCTCTAACTCTTTTAAGATAGCATCAACATCTGTTTCACCAAACATTGGAAGCTTCCACATATACCAGTATGAACCAGCAGCATGCTCAGGCTCAGTGTGTTCAACACTTGGATTCCAGCCTTTGTCAACGATGTATTGAATTTGCTGACGCGTTTGCTCAGCATTCATTGTAGGTAAGTATGAGAAAGTCTCAAACATACGACTGTCTGCATTACCTAAACTTGATTGATAATCTTGCATAATATTTTCTCCTATTGTAATATTTACTTGTGTGCTACGTCAATCTTATCAACGGTGTCGAATTCAAACTTGATTTCTTTCCAAGTTTCCATCGCAATCGCCAATTCTGGACTGTGCTTAGCTGCAGTAGTTAAAATATCTTTGCCTTCTTTCTCAAGCTCACGACCTATGTTACGCGCTTCAACACAAGCTTCAACCGCAACACGGTTAGCCGCTGCACCTGCTGCGTTACCCCAAGGATGACCTAGCGTGCCACCACCGAACTGTAAACAAGAATCGTCGCCGAAAATGTTAACCAGTGCTGGCATATGCCATACATGAATACCACCTGACGCTACAGGGATTACACCCGGCATAGCACCCCAATCTTGGTCAAAGAAGATACCACGAGAACGGTCTTCTTTAATATAAGAATCACGCATAATGTCAATCCAACCCAAAGTAGCATCACGATCGCCTTCAAGCTTACCAACAACAGTGCCTGAGTGTAAGTGATCACCACCAGACAAACGCAAAATCTTAGTTAAGACACGGAAATGAATACCATGGTGCGGGTTACGGTCAAGAACCGCATGCATTGCACGGTGAATGTGTAACAACATACCGTTGTCTTGACACCACTGTGCTAACTGCGTGTTAGCAGTCCAGCCACCAGTAATGTAGTCATGCATAATAATTGGTGAACCAATTTCTTTTGCATATTCTGCACGCTTCATCATTTCATCAGAAGTTGGCGCTGTTACATTAAGGTAGTGACCTTTACGCTCACCTGTTTCAGCTTCTGCTTTTTCAATTGCTTCTTGAACGAAGTCAAATCTAGCTCTCCAACGCATAAATGGTTGTGAGTTTACATTTTCATCATCTTTAGTGAAGTCTAAACCACCACGAAGACCTTCATAACAAGCACGGCCGTAGTTTTTAGCTGATAAACCTAACTTAGGCTTAATGGTGCAACCCAATAAAGGACGACCATATTTATTCAAAATATCACGCTCTAACTGGATACCTTGTGGCGGACCGTTACAAGTCATTACATAAGCAATTGGAAATCTGATGTCTTCCAATCTTAGTGCACGCAATGCTTTAAAACCAAATACATTACCTACCAAAGAGGTCATGATATTTACCACAGAACCTTCTTCAAATAAGTCAATTGGGTATGCAATAAATGCATAAAAACAAGTGTCGTCACCCGGAACATCTTCAATCGCATAACAGCGACCTTTGTAATAGTCCAAATCTGTCAACAAATCTGTCCATACTGTTGTCCATGTACCTGTAGAAGATTCAGCTGCAACTGCTGCTGCAAGCTCTTCTCTAGGCACACCGTCTTGTGGTGTTACTTTAAAACAAGCCAGAATATCCGTCTCTTTCGGCGTATAATCTGGCATCCAATAAGTTTCGCGGTAGTCTTTTACGCCCGCATCATAAACTTTAGCCATTCTATGGTCTCCTTTCATTAAAAGAACTGCTATCATACAAGAACAAATAAATAATGTAAAATAATATTTATTTAGTAAATAATAAATATTTCTTATGATTAATTACACACTTAAACAACTGTATAGCTTTGAAGCAGTTGTGCGTTTAAAAAGTTTTACCAAGGCCAGTAAAACATTAAATATCACTCAACCTGCAGTTTATATGCAAATCCAACAACTCAGCCAAAACATCGGCACTGAACTCCTTAACACCAAAGGAAAAACCGTAACCCCCACTTACATCGGCACAAAACTATACCAAACCTGTCTACGCATCATTGCCACACTTGAGCAATCAAAAGCCGACATTGAGCAAACCCTACACCCTAATTCTGGACACTTAGAAATTACCGCCACCACGACCACCAACGCCTTCGTCTCTCGCATCTTGGCACAATTTAAAAAACAACACCCTAAAATGACCTTCCACCTAGAAGTAACCAACCGCAAACTCCTCCTAGAAAAACTCTCTAACCACAACGCCAATCTAGTCATTATGGGCGAACCCCCTGCCGATATGCCCCTCACCACCCAGCCCTTTATGGAAAACCCACTCATCGCCATCTCCCACCCCGACCACCCCCTACTTAAAAACCAACACAACTCCATCAAAGCCCTCAGAAGAGAAACCCTAATTACTCGCGAACAAGGCTCTGGCACTCGCATGACCATCGAAAGAACCCTAGGAATGAAATTCAACTCAGAAATTGAAATCAACTCCAACGAAGCCATCATTGAAGCAGTTCAAGCAGGACTCGGCGTAGGTTTCGTCTCCAAACACACCGTTCAACTAGAACTCAAAAACAACATCATCAAACAACTCAATGTCGACAAACTCCCCATCATCCGCCACTGGCATGTTGTCCACAACGCCAAAATCCAACTCTCACCCATCGCACAACGCTTTAAAGATTTTATTATTGAAAACGGACAACTTGCCCCCAAAAAGTAAGCACACCCTTATCCACACAGTATATAAACAAGAACCGTTCCACGCATTTATTAAACAGCTCTCTTGGTTTCTGTTATATTTTTTTTTTGAAATTAAATGTAAACTGCACTCAATTTGGTTTTTTGTCTGAATATCGCATATTAGGTAAAAAATATAAACTTTAGTTTAAAAAATAGATAGAGTTTGGCTGTTTTACAAGGTTTATTTTTAATATTACAATAAGGAAATAAAAATGCCTACTGCGACCAAATGCATTATGAATGGAAACACAATAGATATATGCGAAGCACTAATATTAAAAAGCAAATAGAAAAGATTGTTTCTGTATTGAATGCTATCAACCAGTTTACGCCCACAGAGCTAGTGATTCTACGGCT
>NZ_CAHJWD020000546.1:0-977 GCF_903642095.1 Bathymodiolus brooksi thiotrophic gill symbiont
GATACACATGGCAAAATGTAACATATATCTGACAAAAATGTTAAATACACATGGCAACATGTAAGATACATATGAAAAAAATGTTAGTTACACATGGCAAAATGCAACATACATCTGACAAAAATGTTAAATACACATGGCAAAATGTAACATACATCTGACAAAAATGTTAGATACACATGGAAAAATGTAACATGCATCTGACATAAATGTTAGATACACATGGCAAAATGTAACATACATCTGACATAAAATGTTAAATAAACATGGAAAAATGTAACATATATCTGACAAAAATGTTAGATACACATGGCAAAATGTAACATACATCTGACAAAAATGTTAAATACACATGGAAAAATGTAACATACATCTGACAAAAATGTTAGATACACATGGGAAAATGTAACATACATCTGACAAAAATGTTAAATACACATGGCAACATGTAACATACATCTGACAGAAATGTTTGTTACACATGGCAAAATGCAACATATATCTGACAAAAATGTTAGATACACATGGTAAAATGTAGCATACATCTGACAAAAATGTTAGACACACATGGAAGCATGTAACATACACCTGGCAAAAATGTTAGATACATATGGCAAAATGTAACATGCATCTGACAAAAATGTTAGATACACATGGCAAAATGTACCATACATCTGACATATTAAAATGTTGAATACACATGAAAGCATGTAACATACATCTGGCAAAAATGTTAGATACACATGGCAAAATGTAACATACATCTCACAAAAATGTTAAATACACATGGCAAAATGTAACATACATCTGACAAATATGTTAGACACACATGGAAGCATGTAACATACACCTGGCAAAAATGTTAGATACATATGGCAAAATGTAACATATATCTGACAGAAATGTTATATACACATGCCAAAATGCAACATATATCTGACAAAAATGTTAAATACACATGGCAACATGTAAGATAC
>NZ_CAHJWD020000546.1:1010-1581 GCF_903642095.1 Bathymodiolus brooksi thiotrophic gill symbiont
TTAAATACACATGGAAGCATGTAACATACACTTGGCAAAAATGTTAAATACACATGGTAAAATGTAACATACACCTGGCACAAATGTTAGATACACATGGCAAAATGTAACATACATCTGACAAAAATGTTAAATACATATGGAAGCATGTAACATACACCTGGCACAAATGTTAGATACACATGGCAAAATGTAACATACATCTGACCAAAATGTTAGATACACATGGCAAGATGCCACATATTTCTGACAAAAATGTTAAATACACATGGCAACATGTAAGATGCATCTGACAAAAATGCTAAATACACATGGAAAGATGTAACATACACCTGGCAAGAATGTTAGATACACTTGGCAAAATGCAACATATATCTGACAAAAATGTTAAATACATATGGAAACATGTAAGATACATCTGACAAAAATGTTAGATACATATTGCAAATATTACATACATCTGACAGAAATGTTAGAAACACCTAGCAAAATGCAACATATATCTGACAAAAATGTTAAATACACATGGCAACATGTAAGATACATATGAAAAAAATGTTAGTTACACATG
>NZ_CAHJWD020000547.1 GCF_903642095.1 Bathymodiolus brooksi thiotrophic gill symbiont
AATTAACTGTTGTAAGAGTGTTATAATCACAAAATAAATCATCATATTTACTATTCATTTATATTATCCAACTTCAATTATTGTCCTGTAACATGGCATTTTTGCAGTGAGAAAAATACTAAGAAAATGGAAAAAATTCAAGAAAGGGCACTCAGGTTTATTTATAATGACTATGTTTTAAATTATGAAGAATTACTGGAAAAATCAAAAATGCCATCACTTAAAGTTAGAAGATTAAGAAGTATAGCAATTGAAACGTTTAAAATTATACATAAAGAAAGCCCTATTTATTTACATGATTTAGTAAATATTAAAAAACATAATTATTCCTTTAGATACGAAAACACAGCTGATGTACCATCTGTAAAAACAACAAGGTATGGTCTGAAATCATTCCGTTATTTTTCAACCAAACTATGGAATGAGCTACCAAACCATATTAGATTAGAACAAAACTTAAATCAATTTTCAAAATTATTGAATACCTGGAATGGTGGCTCATGCCATTGTAGTGCTTGCGTGTAAACAGTTTGTCTTGTTATGCTTTGTGTACTTAGTGCTATATAGTTTTAATAGTTTTAATATTACCCTATCCTGATCTGCTATTATGCTCTTAGATTCAGTTCTGATTAATTTTATATGAAACTGTATTTATGTATGAATGAGTTTGCTTTTATGTATGTCTATGTATGCATGAGCTTATGTGTTATGCTTTTAGATTCAGTTCTGATAAATTTTATATGTAACTATTTATGTATGCATGAGTTTGCTTTTATGTATGTCTATGTATACATGAGCTTATGCTTTTATGCTTTTAGATTCAGTTCTGATTAATTTTATATGTAACTGTGTTTTATGTATGCATAAGTTTGCTTTTATGTATGACTATGTATACATGAGCTTATGTTTTATACAATGTCTATGCATGCATGTTTTTTTTTAGTTTTTTTGCTTTGTGATGTCATGTAATATGTGCTTGTAAAGTTATTTTATACTTGTATGTGCTTTTTATGTAATAGTCGATTCAAAAGCTCACTAGAGCTTATGTTATGTGTTATAGATATTTCGACTTTAAATAAAACTTATTTGATATTTGATTTGAT
>NZ_CAHJWD020000548.1 GCF_903642095.1 Bathymodiolus brooksi thiotrophic gill symbiont
TAGTTTGATCATTCCCTACTGTTACAACAACTTGATGCTCATACCCTATAAATGGATCTGTGTTGTCCATAGTTACCACAGGTTGCTTCCATTCTCTAAGTTTTTCTTGAGACTTTTTAGCCCTTTGAATGCGCCGTTCTATATATGATCTATCTTTTTTCGCCCATAAATTCATGTCAGACTCCCCCCTTAATGTCTTTGAGAGCTGATTGCGAATATCCTCTAATTTTTCAATCTTTCTGTCAACTCCCAATAATTCGGCTTTGTCGCATTCTTCATATAGAGAAGATTGAAGCATTGAATATGCTTTGAGTTTACGCATATATTCATTTAAAAAAGAGTATATCTTGCCTAATTTTGTTGAAATCTCTGAGCTTGGATTTTGTTCCAAATGTGCATGAAAATCTGATCTAACTGGCTCTAACTTACCAAGAGAATGTTCCAATCCATTTCTTTGTATTTCATGTAAAACCTCAAGAGTATTAACTAAGATATCCTGATGTTTGCTTTTCTTGTGAGATTGGAATTTTTTACTGTCAAGCAACTTTTCTATTTTCTTTATTTGATTAGCAAGGTCACTTAATGGATTTTCTAGACTATCACTATAGCGCTTAACCGTCTCAGTTTTTTGGGCAATTTCCCCTTTGTCATTATCCCAACTATAAATCGTTTTAGTGCCGTCTGTCGTCATGGTCTTAGTGCCGTCATCATTCACTTGCACTTGCCCTGTCCTACCAGTAATTTCTGTGTGCTGTAGGGCTGGTATGTCGTTATAAACAATACGGGCAAAGTTTCGAGTTAGACCTTGACTAACGCCATCGGTATCACACCCAACCAAAGCTATACGCTTGATTCTGGTGTTATCATTGCTGTAGGTTTGTTGTAGTATTTTGGCTTTATCTACTAATGATTGTGCGCCTTCTTGAGTTAAATCAGCACCGTGATCAAC